>JAGOVS010000162.1 GCA_018060625.1 Bacteriovorax sp.
ATCTTTTAGTTGATACTGATAAAAAATTGAAAGAAGCCATGGCCCTTAAGGATGCTCACGTTATGCGAGTTGATAGTATGCATTTTGTGAAAGGCAAGGATTCAAAACACAATGAGCGACTTGAGGTTCACTATTATGATGCTGATGGAGAGTCATTGAAAGAATATTACCCTCTTTCTCAAGATAATGATTATAAGTCCTTTTATTATCAATTTATAAGATCACATAATAAACGTCCAGAAGTACAACTTTTTGTTGAATCACCAGAAGAGGCCATTGAGCAGTTTCACAAATTTCGAGTTCCTACATTTATTATAGCAAGAAAGCAAAAGCATTATTGGACTATTAGAGAGAAAATTTTTTAAGCAACTGCAATATTCTTAAGGAATAATTTCAAACGCTAGAAATTGAGTTCTTTGTTTTTTATTGAAATTATTATCGCTAACTAAAATAATTGAGTCATTTCCATTGGGCAACTGTGGTCCAAAACAAATCCCTTCAATATTGTCCAAACTTTGAAAGTTTGGACTCATTTGAGATTGGAAATCTTCTAGGTCTGCGATTAATTCCTTTTCAACGGTGTTGACCGTTTTCACATTAAGAGAATCCATTTTTGAAATATCAGTTGTCTTTTCCGTCACTGTATTTTTAAAAATGCGAATAACATTTTTGCGCGCCAAAGATAAATAACTTCTCTCAATAGAATAAAAATGAGTCTCATCAACCGTCAACAAACCACTAAGACCAGTCTCTCCAACGGCGAGGTCAGCAACTTTAACGGTCGGTACTTTTTCAAGTTTATAAGCGAATTGTTTTTCAGGTTTTAAATTCTTGTATAATATGAGTCTTATCGTGCTGGCATGGGTGGGTGTAGAGGGACGATCATCTTGTTCCAGTGCTTCCTCCGTTCCTACCCAAACAATTTTTCCATCCTTACTTGCAGACAAGGCCTCAAAAATTAAATTTTCACGCGGACCATATTTGCTAATATCTTTCGATCGAAGGAATTGCGTTGGTATGTCGAGATTAGCCTTATAGCTTCCTTGACGATTAAATTGAAAGATTTCTGCGTTGATCAGAGGCTCTTTGTTTAAGGCGCCCTCTGAACTAATAAGGATATCACCTCCAAACAAAGTGATTCCTTCAAAATCGACACTCCCATTTTTGAAAGGCTTCCCTTCTTTGTCTTTCAGAATAATAACTTCATCTGTTGAGATCTTAAACGATTTTTCATCCATAGATAAATTAAACTCATAAAAGCGTGGGTCATTTACGGCCCCCTTGTCATCGCTTATGGCCAATAATTTCTTTTTCTCTTTGTCATAAGTGATACCTGAAAGACCGCCTAATTCTGTTTCTTTGAATTTCTCACCAGTCAGTATGTTTTGGTCGCCGATATATCTTAGTTTTTCTGTTGCAAATGAATTAAATGTAAAAAGAAGAAGGCTAGCACATAGGGCTACGAACACTTGGATTTCCAGAGGTCTTTTCACACAATCTCCTTGTGAAAGATTTATAACTAACGCTAAAATACTAATCTAATTGTTTAAGACTTACCAAGAGATTTCAATGAAAAAGACAATACTTTTTTTAGTCGTTATTTTTTTGCAAAATGCGTCTGCGGAAAATCTAAATAATCGCTTAAGGTCAGTGATAAAGAAACATCATTTTTCTGAGCAGATGCTAGGGGTATACATTGAAGATGAAGGTAAGGAGATTTTCAGTATCAATGCAAATCGCTTAATGGTTCCAGCCTCCTTAACAAAAATTGTAACGGGGGCAGCAGTTCTTAATAGTTTTCCTATGAATAAAAAATTTGAAACAAAAATTTTAGCCAAAAATGAAATAGTCAGTGGAGTCCTAAAAGGGGATGTTTGTTTGAAAGGGGGAGGGGATCCTTCTTTTGTCTCTGAAAAAATGTGGTATCTCGTTAATGAGTTAAAAAGATCAGGGCTCACTTTGATTGAGGGGGACTTGAGGGTTGATGCGACTCGTTTTGACGAAGAGCTTTTTGACAGTGGAAGAGACTCTGTAAGAGTTGACCGTGCATTTGATGCCCCAATTTCAGCAGCTTCATTTAATTGGAATAGCATTAACATTTTTGTCCGTCCGGGACTTAAGGCCGGAAGTCCCGCTTTTGTTTTTCTTGATCCAGAAAATGATTATCTAGAACTTGAGAATAGGGCCAAAACAGTAGCAAAGACTGGTGTAAAAAATATTGAAGTGTCGCGAATCAAAGTCGGAGATCACGACAAGATCATCGTGACGGGTTCAGTTTCTGAAGGTGCACCTGAAGTTGTCATCTATAAAAGTATTTCGAACCCTCAATTATGGATAGGAGCTCATTTAAAAGAGTTTTTTAAACAAAGAGGGATAATACTCAAAGGAAAAATAAAAATATCTAGCTGTGAAGCAGAAGCTAAAACGTTGGCCATTTCGCCATCAAAAAATCTTAATGAAATGATTTCAGACATGTTGAAATTTTCAAATAATTTTGTAGCAGAAATGCTTGTGAAAAACATTGCCGCTGAGAGCAAAGATGGCCCTGCACAAATGAAGGATGGAATTGAGGAAATAAAAAAATACTTGGATGGTATTGGTTTTCCTCGTAAAGAGTACGTGCTAGAAAATGTTTCAGGATTAACGAGAGAAAATCGTTTTACTCCAAAGCAATTGGCCATGGTTTTAAACCATATTAAAAATGATTTCCTCGTTTTTCCCGAATTTCTGTCAGGTTTTCCAATTGCGGGTGTAGATGGAACACTTAAAAATAGAATGAAAAATAAGGTGGAGCAAAGTCTTGTTCGTGCTAAAACTGGCTATCTTGACGGGGTCGTTGGATTGGCCGGATATATCGGTAGAAAAAATGATTCTCCTTTGATTTTTGTTTTTATTTACAATGGTGATTATAATCATGGGATTGCCGCTCGTCCCCTTTTTGATGATCTTATAAATCAGTTAAAATAAATTTTAGGATAATTTTATGTCACTTGCCCAAAAAAGAACTCAAACATTGACTCGGGATGAGCTTAAGAAGGTTTTATCAGTCGCCAGAGGAGATCAAGTTGCAGACGTCTTATTTAAAAATGTGAGAATACTCGACCTTGTCAATGGAGAGATCATTGATTCGGCCATTGTCCTTTCAGGAAAAACAATTGCGGGCATCGGTCTTGAATATTCCGAAGCAAAAGCTTTAAATGTGATAGATGCCAAAGGCTTTATTGCTGTTCCTGGCTTTATTGATGGTCACTTGCATATTGAATCCTCGATGATGAATCCATTTGAATTTGAAAAAATGACTCTTCCCTTAGGAACAACTTCGGCCATTTGCGACCCACATGAGATAACTAACGTTATGGGAGATGAAGGATTTTCTTGGTTTTTGCGTTCGAGTGAATTGATGAATCAAAATCTTTTTGTGCAGACTTCGTCTTGTGTTCCTGCTCTTCCGGGATTTGAAACAAACGGGGGGGAATTTACCCTTGATCAGATGAAAAAATATAAACAAC
The DNA here is from genome assembly GCA_018060625.1 of Bacteriovorax sp. Classification (GTDB taxonomy): domain Bacteria; phylum Bdellovibrionota; class Bacteriovoracia; order Bacteriovoracales; family Bacteriovoracaceae; genus Bacteriovorax. Next base: position 3,510 of record JAGOVS010000162.1, read on the forward strand.
ATCCCAATGTTTTAGGTTTGGCGGAGATGATGAATTTTCCTGGAGTCATCAATGCGGATGAAAATGTTTTAGATAAAATAGAAGAGTATTCGGACTTAAATCTTGATGGGCATTGTCCTCTTCTGCGCGGGAAGGCTTTAAATGCTTACATTGCTTCAGGGATACAAAATTGTCATGAAACAGTCACAAGAGATGAGGGGAAAGAAAAATTGCAGAAGGGGATGGCACTTATTATACGCGAAGGCTCTGTCGCAAAAAACCTTAAGACTCTTGCTCCTCTTGTGAACGAATTTAATTCAACTCAATGTTTTTTTTGTACAGATGATCGCAATCCTTTTGAGATAAAACATGAAGGGCATATTAATTTTTTAATAAAGCAAATGATGAATGTCCATAATGTTCCTCCACATGTTGCATATCGATTGTCTTCTTATTCAGCAGCTAAACATTTTGGATTAAAGAAATTGGGGTTGATTGGACCTGGAAAGCAAGCGGACATTGTTCTCGTTTCAGATTTAAAAAATGTTACGATTGAAAAAGTTTATATTGCGGGAGTTGATGTTGATTCATTAAAGTTACAAGTTAGTGTGAGCGAAAAACTAGAAAAGAGTATAGTTCCTCTTAAAAATACGATCAGCAGAAGCCCTCTTTTTGAAAAAGACTTAGATTATGCTTTAGAAAAAGGGCATTACAACGTTATAGAAATTATTGAAAATGAAATTATCACGAATCATATCACTGCTTATTTTGACGGTGAGAAATTTGATCAAGATGATGTTCTTTTTATGGCCAATGTCGAGCGCTATGGAAAAAATCTTCCTCCGGGGTTAGGTCTTGTAAAAGGGATGGGGCTTAAAAATGGGGCCATCGCTGCAAGTGTGGCCCATGACTCTCATAATTTAATGATCATCGGTGATAATATTGCTGATATGGTACTGGCCGCAAACACATTAATCAATTCTGGTGGAGGATTAGTCGTTGTGAGCGAGACAAAGGTTCAGGCCCTTCTAGAGCTTCCCCTAGCAGGCTTAATGAGTTTAAAGTCTAGCGAAGAGCTCGTGCACGATTTAGATCTATTGAAAAAAGAGCTCAAGTGTCTAGGGATTCATGTTCATGAACCTTTTATTCAAATGGCCTTTCTTGCACTTCCAGTCATACCTAGTTTAAAACTAACGGACCGCGGTTTGTTTAATGTCTTAACGTTTCAATATATTGACCTTAAAGTGTAATGAAACGTTGGTATGTTTATATAATCCTCACTAAAAAAAATCGCCTTTATACAGGGATTTCGATCGACCCAGAGCGTCGTTTTATTGAACATTTATGTGATCCAAAAAAAGGCGCTAAATTTTTTCGTTCAGATTTTCCTGAAAAGATAGTATACCTGGAGGAATGCTCAGATTATTCCAGTGCACTCAAAAGAGAAATTGGAATTAAAAAATTATCTTCAGGTCAAAAAAGGGCATTGCTTGAAGTATGTTAGGATCTAAAAATGGTTGAAACTAAATTTACAGCAGAAGGAAAGTGCAAGGCCGCTACATGGCAAGAAGCACTTGAATTGTTAGTTAAAGGAAATCGCGATTTCGCGTCCGGGATAACAACTCATCCAGAAAGAGGACGAGAAACTTTATTCGCTCAATACTTACAGCAATATCCTTTTGCGGCCATTTTGAGTTGTGCTGATTCCCGCGTTGTTCCTGAACTTGTTTTTGATGTAGGTATTGGAGACTTGTTTACTTGTCGAATTGCTGGAACGGTTTTATCTGATGCCGTCATAGGTAGCTTAGAGTTTGCTGTTGAGGTTCTTGGGGTACCTGTCATCATTGTTATGGGACATGAAAATTGCGGGGCCTTTAGGGCCTGCATGAACCCAGATCTTCATCCAAACATGAAAGGAATTTCTTGGCAAATTATGCCTGTCATTGAAGAATGTCGATCCCTTCCAGGTGATCATCTTTATAATTCAATTACATCAAATGCTCACAAAGTGGCCCAACAGCTTCGTACCGTAGGCCCCGTCCTTGGACAAAAAGTAAGTTCACAAGAACTTAAAATCATCCCTGCCTATCACTCCCTTTCCACCGGTCTTGTCACCTTTTTTGATAATTAGGTATAATTAGGTGCCATCAACCAAAATGTGTCGCATGTGCAAAATTTATGGATAAATTTGAAATATTATTTGAAGAAAAAATAAATCAAGTTCTTGATCGTTCTGATCCCGCTCATGATCTTGCACATGTAAAAAGGGTTGTAGCGAATGCCAAAAAGTTGGCCCAATATGAAGGGGGTCAGCTAGAAGTTATT
>JAGOVS010000163.1 GCA_018060625.1 Bacteriovorax sp.
CTTCTGTGTGGATGCTCGCAAATCCCTCTACATCAAAAAATAATTGAATTAAATCTCGTAAAGCTCGAACCTCTCAAGTCACCAGAACTTTCTTCATTTCCTTTGGCTGATCAAACTCTTTTTTTTGAATCCAAAAAAATAAGAAATAAGAATATAGATTTTGATCTCAATGGAAATTTAATGTTGCCTCCAGGTGACTATACTATTCCCGTAATGACTTATTGTATGAAGCATAGTGGGGCTAGCCCCGATGCTCATTTATATACATTAAGTAAGCTTGAAGGAAGCAGGGCTCAAATTATTCGAGAATTAAATTTAATGGCACCTGGAAAATTTAGTGTCGAAGATATTCAGATTACATCGTGGAGTCTGCAAGCGGGGCTTTCTTATGAGGAAATGACAAAAATTAGCCAAAATGTCGTAGATCTCATCTTGCGAAAATATAAAGAAGAGTTAAAAGAGTCTTATCTCAAGATCGCCGAGAAAAAATGGAATGCTTTGGCGAACTCAACTCAAGGAATCATGCCAGATTTTAACGAAGCATCAAATCAGGTTATCGACAATCTTGGTGAAGTCGGAATTAAAATTAATGACTATAGAAAATTTAAAACTGAGCTGAGTGAAATTGGACATAATTATCAAGAACTTAGTAAAATGATTCAAACTTCTGGCAGATTATCGCGAACGAAAAAAAATGAAACACCATGGTCAATAATTTTGCCAAATGTTTATGCTCGATTTATTACGGACGGGCATTTTAATCAAATTGGCATTTTGCAGATCAAAGTAGCACAAGAAACTCAACAACGAAAAATTAATTCAATTACCGATGAAAGAGTATTGGTCGATATAGGCTCATTAATTGGTAATCCTAATGATAAGAATGTTCAGCCATTATCTTTTTCAATGTTTTTAAGCTCTCAAGGTGTTTGGGCTGTTCCTGTTTTAATAGAATCTCCAGCTGCAGCAGGATTGATATTAGCGGCTATCATTGCAGCTCAAAAAATTAATTGGGATTCTTTTTTTGATTTGTATGATTATTTAAAAGATTCTAAATCAAAGGAAATTCGAAATGAAATTGACAAAGGGCTTCGGGTTTTGCAGGAAGCGCATGATGAGCTTGAAAAAGAATTAAAAGAAGTCGGAATAATTTCAGGTAAAACGAAAGATACTACAAAAAAAGAAAAGAATCCAACACGAGAATACGAAAAGGCAGGAGGGGACAAAGAACTAGAAGAAGATTTTGATAAGTTGCCCGGTATTCGGATAAAACCACCGGACGGCATTGAGTATAAAGTAATTTCCAATGATTCAAAAGCAATTAAACGTCTTAGAGATGGGGACAAACCTCCTACGTTAGAAATTCAGCCTTTAAAGGATTCTACTAAGTATTTTCATAAATTAAGAGTAAAGGTAAGGTACAAATGAAAGAAAAATCGGATTTCGTTAAAGGTGTTCTTAGGGAGCGTTGGAAAACTCCTATCATGCATAACGACCAGTTGTGGCTTCATTTTATTCTACAAACAATAACAGGAATTCACTTTTTTTTTACCCTAGATCAAGAAGAAGAAATTCATATAATGACGATTGATAGCGGAACACCTTACAGATTCACAGATGAATCTTTAGGGTACCATTGTATTGGAAGATATTTTAGGACAAAAAAACCTTTTAATTCTAAAATGAAAAGATGTTCAACTTGGAAGCTTTGGAACACTTCTTTTATCTTAGATTTGGAAACAGGAAATGCGTTGTCTGGATATGCTAAAAAAAGAGATAAAAATTATTTTGAATATTTAATTTCCTCACAAGATGAGTACATTGAATTTGTAACACCTACTCCTCCTGTGTGGGAGCTTCGTAAAAATGTAAAAATTGATAAATTGATAAATGAATACGTAAAAAAAGCACTTTAAATTTTTAAAGATATACATCAGCAGAGTTTCAGTAGGAACTCAAGTCTGAAAATAGTTCCAATGATAAATAGCGATCTTGAAGAGGCTTTCATATTTTATAAAGTATCACTTGAAGATGTTATCGCTAAGACTTTCTTTAATTTAAGAATAATCAAAATAATAATAAGAACACTTCTACCTTTCTAGCCATTGCAGAATTTACTTTTTCGAATAATGTTAATGATTTCAAAGACTAAATGGAGCGGATTACAAGGATTGAACTTGCGACCTTCTCGATGGCAACGAGACGCTCTACCACTGAGCTAAATCCGCATTTGTGTAAAAGGGATATTAAAGATTCAGGGATTAGAAGTCAATAGGATTTCTTAATTCAGTTGTTAAAATGCTCTTACCGTGACGATTTAAGAGGCTTCCGGAATAGGCAAATTGCTCTGGGTTTAAAGCAGAAATTTTTCCTTCTCCTCCAGGGATGTCGATGACGTATTGAGGCAAGGCCCAACCAGGCAGTAAGTCATGCAATGGGTGCACGATCCGGCGGCCTATCTCAAGAGGCATGGTGAAATGCATGGCCCCGAGGGTTTGATCTGGGTGGTGAAGATAGTAAGGGCGTATTTTCAAATCACTTAAATAAGTAAAGAGATTCGCTAAGGTCTCTGTCTGATCGTTAACTCCTTTGAGTAAGACAGTTTGGGAATAGAGTTCAATTCCCGCTTCAGTTAAGCGCGTAATGGCCGCTTCTACTTCCTCATCGATCTCGTCTCTGTGATTGACATGAATCATGAGCAGAGAACGTTTAAAAAGAGAGCGAGCACTCACCAGTACATCGATGAGACCTTCATCTATTCGACTTGGTAAAATAATGGGCGTTCGGGAATGAAAGCGAATGTATTTGAGGGAAGTAATTTCTGAAAAATCTTGAATGAAATGCGCGAGTTTTTCATTGCTTAAAATAAGTGGATCCCCGCCTGTAAAGATGACTTCGTTAACTTCGGGATGTTCTCTTAAGTAGGTTTTCGCTTCTTCAAAATTTTGATTGAACAGCTCGTCTTTATGGGCCAATTCATTTTTTCTAAAACAGTAGCGACAGGCAATGGGGCAAACTGTAGTCGGAGTAAAGAGGACACGATTGGAGTAACGGTGAATGAGTTGATTGCCTTTGGAGTGCACTTTATCTCCAATGGGATCGTATTGTCCTCTTAGATCACTTTCATTTTCATGGGGCAGAAATTGTTTTCCAAGAGCGGAGTGAATTCCACTGGCCTTAATTTTAGCAGCAAAACTTTTGGGAATAAAGAGTGGGTAAGGAGTTGAGGGAAACGAGAGTTCAAAAAAATCTTCTAATTCTTTTTGAGTCCTGATTGCCTGTTTGAATTCTTCTTGCCACTGCATATAAGCCAACGTTATTTATTATTAATTTCTTTTAAGTAGTAATAACGGGCCCAGGCCGCACATCCTCTGATAAGGGCCGCTCCCATAATAGACATTCCAATAAAATGATAAAAGACTTCGGCCGTACTAAAGGCGCCGGAGTTAGAGAGAACGTAATACATCCATTTTAACAACAGCAGATGCAAGACAAAAATAATGAGTTGTTGGAATCGGTACCAAAGGTTATTTCGGGTAATAAAATTTTTCATGATTTACTTTTTTTTGGTTCTTTTAAAAGCCACTTCTGAATTTGTTCAGCACTCGGGTGGCGAATGGCCTTTATTTTATTTAGTTTAAAAGATTTATACATATCACTCCACAAACAGAGCGCATACAAAATATTGCCATCTGGTGTGTTGAGGAGACTAGTGAGTTTGACAGGTCGAAATTCTTTTCGATGATTTCCACCTGCATAAAGCATTTCAATCACCGCTGACTCTTTGACTAATTTATTTAATTCTTCTAAGTGAACAGGAAGCTCTTCGCTTTTAATCTCATCAAATTGGCCTAATGAAAACACATGGCCATTTACCCTTAGTTCTTCATGTTTTTTATGAGGAGTGAGTCGCTCTAGTCCCTTAATAAAAATCTTAAGGGAAGCGTAGGCATCATCAAGGGCGCGGTGGTGATTGAGAAGGGGAATCCCCAGCTCTTTTACCAGTGTTCCCAGTTTATGATTAAGGACTTCTTTGTGTGTGATTCGGGCCATCTTACATGAGCAATAAATGGGGGCATTAGAGAGCTCCATTTTTTCTCGCTGCAGTCCCATGACGATAAAACCTAAATCAAACTTTGCGTTATGGGCCACAATGGGAAGCTCCCCTAAAAAGTCCCTTAACTCTGTTAAGACTTGAATGAGTTTCGGAGCATTGGCCACCATTTCATCAGTGATATTATGAATCGCCGTCGTATGAGGAGGAATGTCAATTTCTGGATTGAGTAGAGTTGAAAAAACACTTACCCCTTCACTTGTTACCTTGTAGGCAGCGATCTCAATAATGCGATCGACGAGGGGCGAAAGACCGGTGGTTTCTAGATCTATGGCAATAAGACCGTCTGGAAAGAATTCCAAAAGCATTTTTTGTTCTATGTTGCTAAGTTCCATTCCTTGCGTATCGCTTGAGATTCGAGGAGGATTTGTACTATATTTATCTTGAATATTTATCACTTACTTTTGACTTCCCTTTCATTGACAACCAAGGCCGTCGCCTTTAAAACCTTAGCGTACTTTAAACTAAAAAATTTAAGGATTCAATGAATGAAAACTTTTGATGTCGTAGTCTTGGGCGCGGGCCCAGGTGGTTATGTAGCTGCAATTAGAGCAAGTCAACTTGGTAAGAAAGTGGCCATCGTAGAAATGGATAAAATGGGCGGGGTGTGTTTAAACCGCGGCTGTATTCCTACTAAAGCGGTTTTGAAATCAGCGCACTCGGTGCATGAATTACAAGACATGAAAGAATTGGGGATCAATATAAAAATCGAAGGCCTTGATGGGGCCCAAGCTGTCAAGCGCGCAAGTGGGATTTCAGACCGCATCTCTAAAGGTGTTGCCTTTTTGATGAAGAAAAATAATATCGAAGTGCTTGCAGGTTTTGGAAAAATAAAATCATCAACGTCGTTAGAAGTAAAAACAACTACTGCTGTTGAAGTCGTTACATTTAAAAATCTCATTATCGCCACAGGGGCGCATTACAAAACGTTCCCAGGCTTAGAGCATGATGGAAAAAGACTTATTGGCGCTTGGGAAGCAGTAAAAATGGAAACCCTTCCAAAGTCCATTGGGATTATTGGAGCAGGGGCCATTGGAGTTGAGTTTGCTTATTTTTGGAATGCTTTTGGTGTAGATGTGCATATTTTTGAACTACAAAAACATCTTCTTCCTATTGAAGATGATGATTCATCAATTGAAGTAGAAAAAGCTTATAAAAAATATGGGATCAAAATGTCTTTGGGCATTGAGGGCGTTCGCGCTGTCAATAACGGAAAAGACGTTTCTATCTTTGAGAAAGTGGCCGGCAAAGAAGTTGAACATAAATTTGAAATGGGATTAATTGCTGTCGGAATGACAGGAAATATCGACAATATTGGTCTTGAGGCTGCAGGGATAAAAACGGAGCGCGGTTTTATTGCTGTTAATCCAATGTACCAAACAAATGTGGCCAATATTTACGCCATTGGGGATGTTTCAGGACCTCCTCTTCTTGCTCACGCGGCTTCTCACGAAGGCGTTGTGGCCGCAGAACATTTATCAGGCAAGCACCCACACGCTATCGATAAAATGAATATTCCAGGATGTACTTATTGCCAACCTCAAGTGGCCAGTGTGGGTTATACTGAAAGAGAACTTAAAGCAAAAGGCATCGAATATAAAGTTGGGAAACTTCCTTTTGTCGCCAACGGAAAAGCTGTGGCCTCAAATGAAAAAGAGGGATTTGTGAAAACCCTTATGG
>JAGOVS010000164.1 GCA_018060625.1 Bacteriovorax sp.
GTATATGGCCGTAGTAAAAAATATCATGCCAAAGAATCGAGAGATAAACAGTTTTTCACAGTGATTTGTGACCTTGATTCTCGTCGAGTTGTTTGGGTTACTGAGAGCAGAGATAAGAAGGCACTTGATGAATTTTTTAACATATTAGGTCCTGATCGCTGTGAAAAAATAGAGGTCGTAGCAATGGATCAACACGATCCTTATCGAGCTTCGGTAAGAGATAATTGTAAAAATGCCGATGTTGTTTGGGATCGTTTTCACTTGGTACAGAGCTTTGAAAATGCCCTGAATGAAGAGAGAAAAGATTTGCATTCGGAAGCACCGAAAGGCAGTGATTTAAAATATAATGCTTGTGGAACGTTTAGATTTTTGTTTCTAAAAAAAGCAAAAGATCGAACAAAAAGCGAGGCAAAACATATTGAACAAGTCGCTAAGGAAAATAAGTTATTTTATTATCTGGAACTTATTAAAGAAAAGTTTATTCATATCTTTAACGAACGAAATGAAATGGATGCTCTTTGGGAATTGGCGGAATTAGAAGAATGGATAATGTCTTGTGAGTTTGAGAATCTAAAAAAATGGTTTAAACATTTCATGGATAATTGGAATACGATTAAAAATTATTTTATCCATCGAGTAACTTCATCACTATCTGAAGGTCAGAACAACTCAATTAAAGCTTTAAAAAGAAGAGGATTTGGTTACAGAAATATGGCCTATTTTAAACTTAAAATCTTACAGGTCTGTGGATTTTTGAACTGTCGATATGTGGGGATTAATGATTACTAGATTATAAATACTTGCACTTTTTTGATGGAGACCCAAGACTCTGTGTACAAAACTGGGCACTTTTCTTCCCCCTCTCCCCCACCAATAACCAACTCTCCAAAATCACGAGCTCCCTCAAGAAAACCACAAAATGAAATTATAATAGAGAGACAAACTCCTTCTTAAATAAACCCAAAGGACATGCCTAATGATCTCTATTTCAACTCCAAAAATCCTCTTAATTGCGCCCATGCTTATTCTCCTAAGTAGTTGCTCAAAATCGGGCTTTTTTGGAAGTAGTGAGACAAACTCAGGTGAACCTCTCTTATCATCCAAACAAATTATCAGTGGATCTGCTGATGGATCTTCTTCATCATTAATCTCTAATGGAGAAACCAACATAAAGATCGATCCCCCAGAAAATACTCTTTGGAGTGATTTTACCATCGATCTCGGTGCTGATTTTTTAGAGTCTAATATTTGCAGTGGAAAAATTATATTTGGAAGATCTGGAAGTGCCTTATGTGGGGCCACTGCTTGGAATGTTTCAACGTTAAGTCTTGATTCAGCAAATATAGGATCTCTTAATGGATCAATCTATTCTTATTCGGCCAATGCAAATGTTGCTCACAGTACAATTAATTTAGATATGGGGGCCGATTTCACCACACTAAACTTTTGTAGCGGTAAGACTGTTTTAGGGCTTGCTGGTTCTGCTAACTGTATCCAAGGCTCCACTATTTCACCTGGTGCTGCTGGCGATATTTTATTAAATAAAGAAGCCTGGATGAGTAATGGCACAAAAGTTATCGGTACAATGCCTAATCATGCGACTTGGGATTTAACCCTTGCTTTTCCCTCAGCTGGATATTTTTCAGCAGTTAGTAATGCTCCATCAGCATCACAATTTTGTAATTCGGCCACCTCTGGACAAAATATTCTTGGCATCAGTGGAACGGCCGTTTGCCAAGGGGCAAGTGGCGGAACAAATGCTGCCGCATCAGAAGTACTGGCGGGTAAATATTTTTGGAATGCAAATGGGACAAGCACATTAGGGACTATGCCTGCAAGCACCTTTGGGGATCTCACCTCTTCAAATATGTATCGAAATACAGCAACCACCCAAATGAATCTGGCCCTAGAAAAATCGACAACAAGTTATGCAAGTGGATACCGAGAGATTCCTGATACCACAAAAGATGATGATGGATATGATGCTTCCTCACCAGTCGTTAAAGCAACAAGACCGAGTGTCACCTGTGGAACAACCCAAAATACTTTGGCCGCAAGAATTGCAGATTGTCTGGCCCAAAATGGCACAGACGCGACTTGGGATGGGGCCGTTAAAGGAATTTCAGGTGAAGGTGTATGGAAGCTCGTCACGAGAACATCCACTTCCAAAGAGGTCTGGAGAGATGAAAGAACAGGGCTCTTGTGGGGGGATAACTTAGGAGCAAAGTCTTGGTGCGAGGCCAGTGGAAATACTCAAACAAATGCGACTGATGGCACAGGGAATGGAGACTGTGATCCTGCTAATTTTTTTAATAAAAGTGTGTGTGTAGAAGGTGGATCCCTTGCTCCTGCGATTGCCGGTGAAAATTGGACGAGTGGCACTTATGATAATGCAAAAGGCGCAATGGGGGCCATTTCATCAGCAACAAGTCCATCCGTACGCTGGAGACTTCCGACTCGCAATGATTGGTATCAAGCAGACATTAACGGAATACGATTTGTTCTTCCCAATATGGCCGTCAGCTTTTGGACAGCTTCTACTCATTCATTAGTCAGAGGCAGTGGGATAACCTTTAGCGGACATTATGGAGTAGCTGGAAGCGATAGCAAGTTTAACCCCGGCCCATCGATTCGTTGTATTGGTCGCTAATTATAATAAAGAGAATAAGAGGGGCCTTCGCCCCCCTTCCTTAATCTAGAAATTCTCACCATTCATAACAATCACATTATCTTGCTCAAACGCATGAGTGCGAAGAGGAATGACATTACTTCCAAATGTTTTCCCATGAGTATGCGAGCGTTTCTCATAAAGCATCTGTCCTTCACCGCGCTCTTCTTCTTCTTTGCAAGCAATACACTGAGAAGCAACCGGTCTGGCACGAAGCCTTGCCATTTCAATTTCTCCCTCACACTCTTCACACGTTCCAAAAGTTCCATTTTTTATTTTAAACAAAGCTCCATCAATTTTTTTAAGCATAAAGGAGTGGCGCCCTAAAAGTTTTAAACTTAGCGCTCTTTCTTGGTCCTCAAGGCTTTGATCGATCTCATCGCCTTTTTCCCAACCTAATCCTTTGTCTTCAAGCTTAATTTCATTGATTGTGTTTTTCTTTAGCTCGATAAAAAGATTCTCAAATTGCGCTAGTAATTCCTTTTTCATAGTCACTCCTTATAAAAACGTCTTCATTCCTTGATTTGTTCTTTCCGAAAAATCCTCTTTCGGTAAAAACCTCTTCCTGAGGTCTAACGAACAATAGCTATTGCTAGGCCCGTGCCAATTTTTGCCCAAGGCAAAATGGTCTTTTTCGATGGAAAAGTATCAAAGAGGCCCTGCAACCTCTCTAAAAACCAATAAGGGAAGTCTCCTTTTGGCCTAGCGTAGTGTTATTGTGTCCATCTGCTCAGTGAGCATAGTCAAGTGGTCATTGCTTTGCTAAAAAAGGCTCACACATAGGGAGAATCTCATGGGCCAACAACATCTGAAATTAATAGTCACTTGCCTTGCTTTTTTTTTCATCGCCCTCGAAACAAGAGCGGAAGCGTATAAAATCGCTTCTCCAACACGTCGTTACTGCCGGTTTGAAGAAACCATGTCTAATTATCCAGAGGTCAATGACAAAAAAATCAAGAGTCCTATTGACTACATCATGGTGTCGAAAAAAAATCAGAAAATGTTTTTAGTTGCCAATGATAAAGTCGTGAGGATTTTTCCCGTTGTCTTTGGACTAAACGCCTATGGGCATAAGCAATTTTCAGGAGACTTCAAAACCCCTGAAGGACTCTATTTTATCGAAGACAAAAACCCTGGAAGCAAATTTCATAAAAGCTTACATATTTCTTATCCTAATATAAATGACGATCGCTTCGCTCGATCCCAAGGTTACTCGGCCGGAGGAGATATCATGCTTCATGGCCTTCCTGACAAAAAAATCAATGAGACGACTTCGGACATGGCCAAAAGAGTGGCCATCGAGCAGGCGCAGTTTTTCGGAATCAATTGGACACGTGGTTGTATTGCCATGGAAAATGAGGTCATTGATGAGGTCTATGCGCTTATTTCGCGACAAACCCTCATCGAGATTTGTCCGCAATAAGAAGTGATGGTTCATAAAAAAGCCTTTTTTCGGAATTGATACTTCCGAAAAACAATGATATAGTACTTAAGTATGCAAAACATAATAAGAACTATTGATCTGGCCTTTACTCATAAAAAAAGCTGTTTTTTATTTGGCCCACGACAAACAGGGAAGTCGACGTTGTTAAAAACACGCTTCCCGAACTCTCCTTTTTTTAATTTTTTAAGCTCGGATTTGTTTCTAAAATACTCCAAGAGACCCTCCATTTTTAGAGAAGAAGTTTTGGCCATTAAAGATAAATCAGTGCCTATCATCATCGATGAAGTTCAGAAAATTCCGGCCATCCTCGATGAAGTTCATCAGTTAATAGAAGAAGGGTATTTATTTATACTTACGGGTAGCAGTGCCCGAAAATTAAAACGAGGTGGTGCCAACTTACTTGGTGGACGCGCCAGAGAAAGACATTTATTTCCTTTTACAAGCTTTGAATTAAAAGAATTTAAACTTGAACACATTATAAATTTCGGATCATTGCCATCAATTTATTTTTCTGATGATCCAACTGATGATTTGAATAGTTATAATGGAATCTATTTAAAAGAAGAAATTCAGGCCGAGGGTCTAGTAAGAAACCTTCCCTACTTCTCAAAGTTTTTAGAAGTAGCAGCAGTATGCAATTCAGAACAAATAAATTACGCATCCATTGCAAGTGATGTCGGTGTGTCAGCAAAGACAATTAAAAGCTATTTTGAAATTCTTGAAGATACACTTATTGGAGAAATTCTAAATCCTTATTCCAAAACGATTAAAAGAAAATCCGTTTCAATTTCTAAGTTTTATTTTTTTGACGTGGGTGTTGCCAATAACTTAGCTGGAAGATTCAAAATTGAAAGTAAATCAGAACTCTTTGGAAAATGTTTTGAGCATTTTATCTTCTGCGAGATTAGATCGTATCTCGCTTATTCAAACGATCAAAGAAAACTTACTTTTTGGAGATCTACTTCTATGCAAGAGGTCGATTTTATCATTGGCGATGATGTTGCTATAGAGGTCAAGGCATCAGAGCTTGTAACGTCAAAACATATGAAAGGTTTAAATATTCTCTCAGAGGAAATAAAGTTTAAACATCTCATTATTGTCTCCCTCGATTCACATGAACGAGTTGTGAATTCAAATATTCAGATTCTTCCTTATAAAATATTTTTAGAACGTTTATGGAAAAATGACTATTGATCAATTAACGAAATAAAAAACCCCACAGACATCTTCTCCGGAGAAGGGCCTGTGGGGTTTTATGATTCTTTAATTTTTTTAAAGCTAGGCCGGTGGCCACCAACGATAAGTTTCTTGGTGTTGATCCATCGAGACAGTGAAAAATCCATCTTCTTTAAAAATCGATCTCATGGTCGCTCCTGTGAATAGTCCCTAAGAGGGAAGGTTTCATCAACATCCTGCTTTCCTACTCTTCTCCATCCATAGAGAAGATGATCTGCAACTAAACCCATCCTAGATTTAATGCTTTCTCTACTCTTATCTAAAGCCAAGAACGTGCCAATATTGCCGCAAACTCTTTTCACGACATTAGGAGTCCGTGAGGCCAATATATGAAAGATCAGGGAAAATTCGACACCGGCCGACTCTCTCGTGAATGACGATTTTGATACCAACTTTTTTTACGGTAACAAATTGGCCCACTAAATTTTAAGATGATAATAGAG
>JAGOVS010000001.1 GCA_018060625.1 Bacteriovorax sp.
TTATTTACAATACTGGCAACAGCGCTGGAAAAACAAAATAATTACAAAAAAGAAAATGACTGATTCTACTTCCCCTCATGGTGTATTTGACTATGAAATGATGTGCAAAGAGGAGAATACGATTATTGTTTATAGTAATGAAAATGGACTGGTCAAAAGAGTGGTTCAATATGAAAAATAAATATTGGTTCATGATTGGAATTTTTCTATTGTGCTTTTCATGTAATAAAAAAATAACTCTTTCACAAAAAGGGGAATTTAAAAAAATTGAAAAAATGTTAAACCCTGAAAAGGCTCAAGTGAAAGGGCGCAGAGTAGCAGAATCTAGTGCCGGGGTGTGTTTTTCGGATCAATTAACCGAGGAGAGAATTCTCGAGGAAATAAGGAGGTTGGAGAAAAACAATGTCATTGGTTCTAAGATGATTATCGGTGGCATGGACTTGAGTAAGTTTCCGGCCTCTCAAGCAAATTACTTAGAGAGAAAAAGAGAATGGATTAATACCCAAGACCTGGATTTAAAAAATTGCACTGACGTAAAATGCGTATTCAATAAAATGTACCCACTCTCAAATGGTGTAGAAGGTTATTTGTATTATTATTTTTATCTCAAGATGGGGTATGCCCTCTCTTCGGTAAATGTGATTCCTGACGTCGATCTTTCAGGGACGACTTATCAAGACGTTCTGTTTTCTCAAGACGAGCTCGTTAGTTTTTACTTTTTGTCCAAGATACTTCCCTCAAGTTTTCAAAGGCTCCCGACACTGGCGAGAATTCATAGAATGCCCAGAAATACTCATCTCCCCTCTTATCCAAAGGCCTGCGGCTTGGCCGGAGGACCGTTTAATAAAGGTTTTATCATTATGTTGGATGACTGCCTTAAGCGCCATCCAGGAACGGCATCGGGACCATTTTTCCCAACATTCACACATGAACTTTCTCATCATCTAGATAACGTACTGGTTAATAATATATATGGATTTAGTGAGACGCCAGCATGGCTTAATTTTAGCGGATGGGTACGTAAGGAGAATTTTAATACCTCAACGAATAAAATCACTCTGGAGTGGGTACTTAAGAATTCAAGTGCTGAAACTCAAGCAGACGATGGATTTACAAGTGAATATGCAAAGACAAATCCAGGAGAGGATTTTGCTGATTCTATTGGGTATTTTCGATTTAATGCGAATATCATGCAAAAGAATTCTCCTAAGAAATTTGAATGGATTTCAAAAAATGTTTTCAATGGCAGAACCTTTACAGACGAAGGATTAAGCCTAACTTATGAAGAGAGACTGCGGGCGAGCATTATTAATGGCCTCCCTCAGGTTATTGATAGTTGCGTAAATAACAAAAAAAATTACACATTAAGTTTAGAGAGCAAGGTTTTAAGAGAGTATAAAGATTTTGATCCAGAGATGGTAGAATGTATCTTTGGGGGAATTGAACAATCCTTTTCACATGAAATTGCGAATTTGAGATCTGAAGAATTAGAGGCATGCGATTTTTTGGGATCAAATGAAAGCGTTTTGAAGAATCAAGTCATGCAAGGAATAGATGAATTTATAAAGAAAGATCTTAAGAAAAATTCAAAGATCGAAAAGCAATTACAGATCCTAGCTGAATTTATTTCAACTTTAAATGAAGAACTAGATCCCAGAGAAGTGTTGGTAACATGTTTAGGGAGCAAGTCTCCCAGCGAGTGCTTTGCTCAGAAACTTGAAAAAGATATTGATGATATTGCTTCTGGTTTTGATCAAGACATTCCTCATCAGGTTAAGATCGTCAAAGAGGGTTATCAAAAAGAAAATAACTATTCGCTGGTTCAGGCAAGAGTTGTCGGGCTTTTTAATCAAATTTTCTCAAGTAGTGAAGTTAAATTTAAAGAAGAAGCAAAACGTCGGTGGAATCTTTGTTATATCAAGGCACCCGAAGTAGAAGTGAGTATAGAAGAAGACATTCTACTTTACCCTTATAATGGGGGTGTTCAATACATTAAAAGCTCACTTTTAAATTGTCTCAATCGTTCTGCATTGGAAGATCTTCATGCAATATTGGATAAAGTAGGTCTTAAGTTAAGTGTTGCAATTTCAAGCAAGGAAACAAAGAATTTTATTTTAAATCTTTACATGAACAATTTTACCTCTACCCTTCAAAAATTGATTGAAATAGCAGCACAGGAAGAGGAGAAGAAGGTCCAGGAGTTACAAGTTGGTATCAAGCAAAAAGTTGAGAGTGATTTGCTTGAGAATACTGAATGGATTGAAAATGCTCTCTTTGAAGACGTTGTTATGACAGCTTGTTCAAGTAAGGCAGAGCAGACCATTAAAAATGAGCTTAATTCGAATTTCTTGAATGCGGTTTCACTGATTAAGTTTCACACATTCAATGAGGCTTCTTGGCAAAATCAGATTTGTGAAAATGTGTTGAAGTCTTCTCAAGTTAGGAGTGCTCTTGTTAGAAACCAAGTTAAAAAAATTGATGAGGCCCTGCCACACCTAAAGGATTTGCTCCTGACTAATACTCAAGAGGATGCTGAAAGATGCAGAAAAAAATTCACCAGCAAGATGATGAGAAAAATGCGCAATTTATGTCTAACAAATACAATAAAGTGGAATGAGATTGTAGAGAGAACGCTTTTGCAATGGATGAATAGTGAGCAGTTGGAAAATATTCCAGAAGCAAAACAGACTGGTCTGATTTCACTTAAAAAAGATAAGGTCGCCCTGCAGGAGGAGGCCCTTAAGAAAATGAATCAGATACCTTGATTGGGCCAATTGAGGTGGGAATGTCTTGTAATCGCGAGAATTTCGCCTCTTTTTTACACATAGGGCTAGTCAGCATGGGTTTTTTGTCGTACAAGGACGAATCATATTAAAGGAATCTTTCCGAGTCATTGCTTTTTTTGCGTTATAAATGTTGCGGTTTTCATTTAGAGCAAGGTGCGAGGTGAGACCCACATTCAACGGAGTAAAGAGTGACATTTCAAGAATTGCCACTACGAGAGTCATTGCTTAAAGCAATAACTGAAAGAGGGTACGTAGACCCAACAGAGATCCAACAACAAGCTATCCCGGCCCTTGCCACTACAGACACAGACTTTGTAGGACAGGCCCAAACAGGAACTGGAAAAACGGCGGCGTTCGTTCTTCCGCTTCTTCACAAAATTGATTCAACTTCTCGCGATGTACAGGCTTTAATTTTGACACCAACTCGCGAACTGGCCAATCAAATTAATGACGAAATTAAAAAATTCTCAATTTACGAAAAGATCAAAACTCTACCTGTTTATGGTGGTGTTTCTCTTGAAGGACAAGTTCGCGGTCTTCGCAAAGATCGTCCCCAAATCGTTGTCGGAACTCCAGGGAGAGTTCTCGATCTTATCGATCGTGGTGTTCTTATTTTAGATAATGCCAAATTTGCTATTTTGGATGAAGCTGATGAAATGCTTGATATGGGATTCATCGATGACGTCAAAACGATTCTTTCAAACCTTGGAGAATCAAAGAAGACTTGGATGTTTTCGGCAACGATGCCAGCACCTATCCTTTCATTGATTAAGACATATTTAAAAGATCCATTAGTTGTTAAAGTTCAAAAGAAAACATTATCAAATGAATCAATTGATCAAAAACACTATGTTGTTCGTCACTCTCAAATGAGCGAAGCTGTTTGCCGTATTCTTGACTCACTTGAAGACTACTACGGTATGATTTTCTGTAGAACAAAAGTTGATGCAAAAACGTTAGCAGATGAACTCAATGCTCGTGGATACCCATCAGATTCTATGCATGGGGATATGTCTCAACAACAACGTGACATAACGATGAGAAATTTCAAGCAGAAAAAAATTAAAATGCTTGTTTGTACAGACGTTGCTGCTCGCGGGATTGATGTTGATAATTTATCTCACGTTATTAATTATGGGCTTCCTCAAGATATAGAGTCTTACGTTCACCGAATCGGAAGAACTGGTAGAGCTGGTATGACTGGAGTGGCAATCACTTTAGTTGAGCCAAGTGAGCGCTACAGACTTCGAATGGTAGAGAATAA
Organism: Bacteriovorax sp.; assembly: GCA_018060625.1. Classification (GTDB taxonomy): domain Bacteria; phylum Bdellovibrionota; class Bacteriovoracia; order Bacteriovoracales; family Bacteriovoracaceae; genus Bacteriovorax. The sequence continues at coordinate 4,051 of JAGOVS010000001.1, forward strand.
TACAAAGGCCCGCATTGTTCAGGCCATTCTCCCAACACCAAAAGAATTAAAGCAGGTACTCGTTCGTAAAGAGCTTAAGAAATTTGATACTCTTATTGAAAATCTTGAGAATTTAGAATCGGATGAAGTGTTTGCAGAAAAATTTGAAACGATGGAAAAAGCAGATCTTTTAAAAGTGATGTACAACCATTTATTTAAATCACAAATTTCTCGGTATGACTCAGCTCCTTCGTTAGAAATCGCTGAACAACGTCGTCCAGACAGTAGAGACCCAAGAGCGACTTCTTCTAGGGACCAAGCACCTCAAGGTCGCGCAAACCACAGTGGGAATATGAGATTTTTCGTTAATATCGGAAAAGATCATGGTTTAACACTTAAAAGTCTCTTAGGATCAATTGCTGGAATGGTTAATGTTGATGAACGCATGATTCGCAATGTTGATATGAAAGAAACTTTTTCTTTCCTTGAAGTTCCTGAAAATTTTGGGGACGCATTGTTAAAAGTGGCCGGTCCTATGATCAATGAGCGCAGTGTCCGTTTTGAATTAACTCGCTCAGCGCCAATGAGTAGACCAAGTTATGGTGGTGGAGATCGCGATCGTCGTCCAAGTTTCCGTGGCCGCTCTGGTGGTGGGGGAAACAGTTATTCATCTGATCGAGGGTCAAGATCAGATCGATCTACTTCAGAAAGATCGTTTCGCTCTTAAGAAAATTTCATTATACTAGTTTTCATAGAAGGCGCTCTTAAAGAGCGCCTTTTTATTTTATTCAAGGATGACTAATTATGAAAACGTTAATTTTTACTGGTGGCGGAAGTGGTGGACACGTTATGCCAGCTCTTACGATTTTAAAAAAAATCAATGCAAATCACCAGTATGATGTCCATTACATCGGTGGCATTAAAAGTATTGAACGTGAACTTGTTCGGGATTATAAGCTCACGTATCATCCAATCCATACAGGAAAACTCAGACGTTATTTATCAGTAGAAAATTTTAAAGACACCATGAGGGTTTTTCTGGGTCTTGTTGATTCATTTAAGGTTCTGTGGTTATTTAAAAGAAAAAACACCCTTCTTTTTTCTACGGGGGGATTTGTTTCTGTTCCAGTTGTTATTGCGGCCAAACTTCAGGGAAAAAAAGTTTTTATCCACGAACAAACAAGCAGGGTTGGACTTGCTAATAAAATTTGCTCTTTATTTGCAGATAAAATATTCATTAGCTTTGAGGATTCATTTAAATATTTTGATGAAACAAAAACTTTTTTTTCGGGTTATCCCCTTCGAGAGGAGTGTTATCTAGATCACATTCAACCAGTCGTCATAAATGGAAGGAATCTAAATACAGAGACTATGCCCATTTTATTTGTGACAGGAGGAGGAAATGGAGCGCAGTTAATTAATAAATTGATTGAAAAAAATTTTAAAGAATTAACGGAGAAGTATCTTATTGTTCATCAAATCGGGAAGAATTTTTTAAATGAATACTCCCATTTGAAACATCCTCATTACATCCCTCTTCCCTTTGTTGGTCCTGAAATGATTGATCTTTTTAAATTGGCCACCGTCACGGTTTCGCGTTCAGGGGCCGGAACGGTGTGTGAGTTAATTGCAGTTGGAAAAAAATCTCTTTTTATTCCTCTTAGAATTGCTCAAAAAAATGAACAATTTTTTAATGCTCTTGAGGCCCATAAAAAATTAGGTTCTCTTATTATTGAAGAAAAAGAGCTGACAGATGAAGCTTTTTTAGAAGCTTTAAAGGAAATTGGATTTAATAATCCAATCAAAAGGTTAAAAACCCCAAATGGTCTTGATTATCTCGTTAAAGAAATTGAGGGAAATATTTAAGAGACTTTCTCACTATTTTCGGCAATAAAATTGAGCACATCAATTCTGGCCACGATGCCTTGGAGATAATTATCTTTATCCACGACGGGCATCCATTTGAGTTTTTTCTTGTACAGATTAATGAGAACTTCTTTTAAGGTTGTTTCAGGAAGAACAGAAATGACATTTGTGTTGAACTCAATAGGACTCATGAGTGATTTAGATGCGGCCTGAATAAGAAGGTCATATTCAGAAATAATTCCGATAACAATATTTCGATGATCGACGACAGGAGCTCCACTAATATGATTAATTCGAAATGCATCGATGGTGCTTTTAAGAGTGTAATTATCGCGAAGACTGATTACATAGTGATTCATAAATCGAATGACAGGTGCATCTGAAAGTTTCGCAGCGTTTGATTTGTTGAGAATTTCTTTGTGATTAATATGTGTCATTAGCCTATTCTCAAAATGTAGCCACGAGATTTTATCGTTTTAATATAACGAGAAAATGGCATTAGTTTTTTTCTTAAGTTTGATAAGTGTGTATCGATGTTCTGGTTTTGGACATGTACATTTGGCCAAAGTAGATTAGTGATATAGTCTCTACTGAATACTTTGTTTGGATTTTTGGCCAATAAGTGAATGAGTTTAAATTCAATAGGAGTCAGTTGGATTTTTTCATCATTGATTTCGGCCATTTGCATATCACAATAAAGCTTGAACCCATCAAAGGTTAAAATATTCTCAGCATTGTTTGAACTAGGTTTAATCGTAATTTTATTCTTAATTCGGGCAACGAGTTCGCGAAGAGAAACTGGTTTAACAATAAAATCATCTGCCCCTAAGTTGAGTCCTCGAATAAGTGATTCTTCAGAAGGATCACCGCTTAAGAAGATAACAGGAAGATCTGGGTGAGTTCCTTTAAATTTTTGGTAAAGTTCAAATCCATTTATTGTGGGCATATGCAGATCGAGAAGGACTAAGTCTGTTTGCGTTTTTCCAAGAAAAGTAATGAGATCCAGAGGATTTTGGATGAGTTCAAGATTAAATGTAGACGATAAAAGTTCATTGTAACTTTTTAAGTTATCCCTAACATCGTCTACAATTGTAATATGCATTTTCCGATCCATAATTATTCCTTTAACTGTTAGTAAGAAATTATAAACGAGAAGTAGCACTTATCAATTTAGTCTATGAAAATTGCTAAGATCTTTAGATACTTAGTACAACATGTTGATTTTACAATTGACTTGGAAAAATAAAAAGGACCAATGCGTCATGGGGCCAAGGAGATTGCCCTTGTAGGTCAGGGGGATGATTTTTTAAGACTTAAAGTCCAAGTAATCCTGATTTAAGTTCTTTATCTCGAGGATTGGTAAACCAAATATTGAGAAGGGCCTTTGAAAAGTCAGCTCCAATAATTTTTTCATGGGGCTTACCCTTTGCGTTTAAGAGAACACCATCATTTAAAAAAGTAATAATGAATTGATCTCCTTTAACGACGTCCTCAACTTGCGAATTGAATTTTTCTAGTTGTATTTTGAAGTTCTCTGCATTTTTGTTAGCAGTTTCGATGCCCTCAGTAAAAGCTTCTCTTAATTTTTTAGCATCAACTTCACGAACAAAGTGCATAATGACTTGTTTGGGTGAAGTTGATGTTAAAAATGAGCTGGGCTCTTTGCTTTTGGCTTCAAGATAAAGGGCCCCATAATAAACTTTTATATTTAAGAAAGTCGCTTTTCTTATTCCAATACCATTGAGAATAAGATCAACTCCAGCAACATTGATTTTATCAGCGAAGCTAATACCATCAAGTGTTGCTGCAGAAAGATTAAGCGAAGCTGTTAATAAAAGAATGCTTAAAAGCCCTTTCATGTCTTTTATCCTTTTCTCACGACGGAACGTTTGTTTCCAGCAAGTTCTTTTTTTCTAATGCGGATTGAAAGTGGAGTGATCTCTACCCATTCATCGTTATCGATCCAATCTAGGGCCCATTCAAGTGTACGGTTAACAATTGGAGGGAGAATTGGTTGTTCATCTTTTCCAGCTGTACGAACTGAAGTTAAGTGTTTTTCACGAACACAATTTAAAATAAGATCGTTTGGACGAGTCGCTTCCCCGATGACCATCCCTTCGTAAGTCATCTCTCCTGGTTTAACAAATTGTTTTCCAGATGAAAGAAGATTGTAAAGAGCATAAGGAGTCATCTTCCCAGCTCTGTCTGAAACAAGGGCACCATTTTGTCTTCCTAGCATTTCGCCAGTGAATGGTCGGTATCCCATAAACTCAGAAGACATAAGTCCTGCTCCACGAGTATCAGTTAAGAAAATACCACGGTAACCAATGAGTCCACGAGAAGGAATAATGAAGACCATACGAGTTCTTGCTTCTCCAAGTGGCATCATGTTTTCCATGATTCCTTTTCTTGTAGAAAGACGCTCAGTGATTGCACCTGTCGATTCGTTTGGAATATCTAGAACGACTTTTTCAAATGGCTCTAGCTTTGTTCCATCTTCAGCGTATTGAAAAAGAACTTGCGGGCGGCCAACCATTAACTCGAATCCTTTACGACGAAGTTGTTCGAATACGATAGCTAGTTGAAGTTCTCCACGGCCTTTAAGGATGAATACTTTTGGATCATCTGTTCCTTCGTATTGAAGGGCAACGTTCGTTTTAATTGAGTCTTGTAAAAATTCTTCAAGTTTTCTACTTGTTAAATATTCACCTTCTTGTCCTGACATTGGAGAAGTTGAAACAGAAACTTGCACCCCAACAGTAGGAGGTTCAACAGTAATACGTGGAAGTGGTTCGATATTGCTTGTAGAGACGATAGTATCTCCAATTTTAGCGTTATCAATACCAGCAACGATAACAATTTCACCCGCATCAGCATTTTCTACTTCTGTAATAGCTAGAGCAGAAAATTCTTGGATGGCCGTAATTTTAGAAGTTTTATTTTTCTTATCCACATCACAAAGTGTGTAGTTTCCACCTTTTTTGATAGATCCTCTTTGGATTCGACCGATAGCGAGAGGTCCCAGGTAAGGTGAGTATGAAAGGTTTGTGACTAGTAGTTGAAGATCTGGTCCTTCAGAAACTCTTGGTTGCGGGAAGAAATCAGAAACCATTAAGTCTAGAATTGGATTGATGTCTGTTCTTACAACTTTCGGATCGTGAGTTGCCCAACCAGCTCGTGCTGATGAATAAACAATAGGGATATCTAAATCGAAATCTTCTATATTAAGCATTGAAGCTAGTTCTAAGAATAGTTCTTCGATATCGTGCTTAACTTCTTCGATACGTTCGTCAGGTCTATCAATTTTATTGATAACAACAGCGATTTTTAATCTTTGCTCCATTGCTTTTGTAAGTACGAAACGAGTTTGAGGAAGTGGTCCTTCTGAAGCATCTACGAGAAGTAAAATACCATCAACCATCATAAGCGATCTTTCAACTTCACCACCGAAGTCGGCGTGGCCTGGAGTATCGAGAAGATTAATTTTTGTATCTTTCCAAACGAAGGCACAGTTTTTTGCTGTGATTGTGATTCCGCGCTCTTTTTCAATTTCCCCAGAGTCCATTACTCTGTCTGTCATCTCAGCGCGAGCTTCGAAAGTTCCAGATTGTCTTAAGAGACAATCTACAAGAGTTGTTTTTCCATGGTCAACGTGAGCGACGACCGCGATGTTTTTAAGGTGACTATAAGGCTTAGACATGGGCAAATTTCCTTTGTTCTAGGTGATCAAAATTTATAATGAATTTCGGGAGACATTAGCATAAGATGGCTTTTTAAGCGAGATAACAATGATTCAAACAAAAAATTTATCCAAACACTTTGGCGGCCAAGAGTTATTTGACTCTGTTAGTTTTCAGTTAGGAAGCCGCGAGAGGGTGGGGCTTGTAGGGCGTAACGGCTCTGGAAAATCAACCCTTTTCAAGCTTATTCTAGGAGAAATTTCACCTGATTCTGGTGAAATAACGATTCCAAAGGGCTATAGACTCGGCGCTCTCGAGCAACATATACATTTTACAAAACCAACCGTTTTAGAAGAATGCACACAGGTTCTTGACCCCGATGATTTTTTAGAACATGAAGCAGAAAAAATATTGTTTGGTTTAGGCTTTTCAGATGAAGACATGCAAAAAGATCCAAAAAGTTTTTCCGGTGGGTATCAAATTCGGATCAATCTCACGAAGGTACTCCTGCAGGCCCCTAATCTCCTTCTTTTGGATGAGCCAACCAATTATTTAGATATTGTCAGCATGCGCTGGTTAAAGTCATTTTTAAAAAATTTCCCGGGTGAAATAATGCTTATTACCCACGATCGGGAGTTTATGGATGACGTGGTCACTCATACAATGGGATTACATCGCAAACAACTCAAAAAAGTTAAGGGTGACACTGCTAAATTCTATGATCAAATACTTCAAGAAGAAGAAATGTATGAGAAAACTCGCGAAAATCTTGATAAAAAAAGAAAAGAGATGGAAGCCTTTGTCGAGCGCTTTAAGGCCAAGGCTTCTAAAGCAGCACAGGCCCAATCGCGCATGAAAGCACTAGAGAAAATGAGCACTATGGATAAATTGGCCGATGTGGATTCGCTTGGTTTTCGCTTTCGCTTTATTGAATGTCCTGGCAAACAAATTGCGGAAGTAAAGCATTTAAGTTTTGCCTATGATGGGAAAAAAGAACATGTTTTATTTCACAATCTTAGTTTTCCTATTAACCGGGAAGATCGCATCGGGATCATTGGGAAAAATGGAAAGGGGAAATCGACTTTACTCAATGTAATAGGGGGAACTCTTGATGCGCTTGAGGGAAAGGTCAATTTTCACCCTTCGGCTCAGATTGGTCATTTTGGGCAAACGAACATCAATCGGCTCAATATGGACAATACGATCATTGAAGAAATCCAATCTTCCAATGGCGATCTAACGGTTTCAGGCGTCCGCAATATCTGTGGGACCGTGATGTTTGAAGGGGATCTTGCGAAGAAAAAAATTAAAGTCCTCTCAGGGGGAGAGCGCGCGCGAGTGCTTCTGGGTAAGATTTTGGCAAAACCGGCCAATCTTCTTTTATTAGATGAACCGACTAACCACTTGGATATGGAGTCCATAGAGTCGCTCACCGAAGAAATTGGGAACTTTCCAGGGGCCGTGGTGATTGTTACCCACAGTGAAATTATGCTTCGAAATTTGGCGACAAAATTAGTCATTTTTCACAATGGAAACGCTGAGTTTTTCAATGGAACTTATGATGATTTCTTAGAGAAAATAGGCTGGGAAAGTGAAGAAAATAAGCCGAGAGGAAAAAAAGTTAAACTGACTGAAAAGGAAATCAAGCAAAGGCGAGCTGAAATTGCGATAGAACGGGGTCGCATGACAAAATCAGTTAAGGAAGAAATTGAGCAAATTGAAATTGAGATTACAAAAAATGAAAATCTTTTAGAGCGGATCAACAGTGAGCTAGAAAAAGCGGCGATGGCCCAAGATAGCGCTAAACTTAATGACTATACTCATGCCGTTGGAAAATTAAACCAAATGATTGATAATCTTTTTGAAAAATTATCAAATGCTAATGAAAACTTAGATTTTATCAATAAGAAATTTGACAAAGAATTGGAGCAATTATGATTAAGATTTTGAATTGGCCCATCCTCTTTCTTTTGTCCGGCCCACTCTTTGGCCAAGGGCCATCTCCACTCCCTGGGTGCAAGGGGGATTTGACAATGATCGTTACAGGTTTAGAGAGTAACGAGGGGCAAATTAAATTTGATCTTGATAATAATGCAGATACTTTTAAGCCTAAAGAGGGCGGGCCTTCGGCCTTCATGAAGGGGCGGTCTAAAATTCAGGAGAAAAGGGTAGAGTATGTTTTTAAGGACATTCCCTGTGGAGAGTATGCGATAAAGCTTTATCACGACGCTAATATGAATGAAGATTTGGATAAGAATTTTATTAAAATTCCAAAAGAGCAGTATGGCTTTTCCAATTGTAAGAATTGCACTCTGCCTCCTAGTTGGGAGAAGGCAAAATTTCAATTTGATCTAAAGCATCCAAGCATTACGATTGATCTTTAGTTGAAGAATCCTGGTTGAATTCTCTAATGGGCAGTGCTATTTATAAGCCCTAAACCATCCCAGGATAACACCATGCTTAACGACAACTTTTTTTACTCATTTTCGGGTGAAGCTCAAAACGAAATTTATGATTATATCAAGGCCCTTCATGTTTATAACAAACTAGAAGAGGCGAAACTACCTGACAGTGATGATTGCCCAACTTTTAAGCGAGAAGTTGAGGAAGTGAGAAACGAATTAGAAAATGGAAAGCGAATTGTCATCGTTAAACCTTTCATCGATCTTCACAATAAATACACAATTCAAGAGCAGAGAACAATCAGTTGGTTAATTGGAAATGTCTTAGGTGAGGCCCTTGTTCAAAACGAAGCGGGAGAGAAGGCCATTCTTGTTTTTGATCGTGATAGAAAAAATTCTATGGCCCAAGGGGCCCGCTATCATCAAACTCGGGAAGGGGGAACAATACATACTGACAATGTCAACGTTCCATTTGTATGGGAATACCTTGTTCTCGCTTGTATTTCTCCGGCCATGTCAGGGGGAGAAAATATCTTGGTCAATGGGTTATATGTTCATAAGATTTTAAAAGAAAAACATTCAGATGTTTTAGCAATACTTGAGAAAAATTTTTGCTGGGAACAAAGAGGAGTGGCCGATGCTACCTATGAAGCGCCAGTGATCTCTTATAACCAAAAAGGTGAACCTGTGTTTAGGCATCTTCGTCCATACATGGAGTCTGCTCATCAAAAAATGAATCGTCCTTTAACAGACGAACAAATGTATGCACTTGATACGTTAGATTCCATTCTAGAGCATTCAGATAATCAATATCGGCACAGCTTTAAGGCCGGAGAAATTTTGTTAACTTATGATTCTCAAGTTCTTCATGGGCGCACTTGCTTTTCAGATGCATTTAATGCCCTAACGATCCACGATTGGAAAAAAGATCACCATCGACCACTTAAAAGAACGATGGATCGTTTATGGATAAAAAAACAATAGGAAGCATATGTCGAATTTAACTGCACTTATTTTAGCCGCGGGATATGGATCGCGTATAGCCGATGTTACAACTGATCCAAAATGTTTACTTAAAGTAAATGGAAAGTCCTTGATTGATTGGCACCTCCAAGCACTTAAGAATGTCGGGATTAAAAATATCGTCGTCGTTACGGGCTATAAGCGCGATGTTTTGGAAGACTATCTTACAACGTACAAGAAAGATTTTGATATCCAAATTGCTATCAATGATGATTATCGGGTCAAAGGAAATACGTATTCTTTTTATTATGGATTAGAGAAAACGCAGGGAGATTTTCTGCTTTTTGATGCAGATCTTATTTATGAAGAAAGCATTTTAAGGGACTTTGTTGAGGATAAATCAGCGAATCAAATATTAGTCGGTGAAAGTTCAATTGATGATATTGAATGCTCTAAGGCCATGGTGGATGGATTAGGTTTTGTTCGCATGACTATTGATAAGCGAGCTGTCTCTGAAGAAGAAAACGCTCGACTGAGTTTTGCAGGGGAGGCCATTGGGATCTTAAAATTCTCTAAGAATTATAGAAATGATATGTACCAGGCCTGTAAAGATTTTCTGGCCAATGAGGCTAATATTTCAAAAAACTGGGAACACGTTATGAACGAATTCCTGCTTACGCATGATATGAATGTCCATCACACACTCAGTGAGCGATGGGTGGAAATAGATAATAAGGCGGATCTGGAAAAGGCCAAAAGACTGTTTGAATGAATTGGTTAATAGAATACAAAAAGTCTCTTAAAAATATTCATGCGGAAGAGCCGCTGGATGTCTATCTCTATCGGCCAATGGCCTTTATCATTGTCAAAGCCCTCTACTCAACTTCGCTTACTCCAAACCAATATTCATTGTTGGCCTTGTTGTCTGGAATTGCTGCAGGGGGGTGCTTTTTGCAAGGAACTTACCTCGGATTGCAATGGGGGGGGTTTTTCTTTTTGCTTTTTGCCATTCTTGATTGCTGTGATGGTATGGTGGCCCGATTAAAAAAAAATGGAACTGAATTTGGGCGTCTCATTGATGGGATTGTCGATTATACCGTTAACATGATTGTTTATATCACCCTGGCCCTTGGGATGAAGAGCAGTTTAGGGATTGAGGCGCCAATCCAAGTGTGGGTCTTAGTGGTGCTTGCCGGCTTTTCCAAGGCCGTTCATTCGATTTCTTATGATCATTATTTAAGCGAGTATCTCGCCTATGAAAAAGGAGATAGTGGGTTTGTTCTCCAAGAAATCAAAATTTTAAAAGAGAAAATTTTGAACGCACAAAAAATGGATGCACCAATAATGAGAAGAATCGCCCTAAGACTCTATTTAGGTTATTCTGTTTTGCAAGCTGGAAGCGCAAAACGTAAATTAATTTATGATTCTAAACTTTATTGTGAAAAAAATTTATTGGCCTTAAGACTTTGGTCACTTATTGGTCCTACGACTCATATGACAGTTCTCATTTTATCTTTTCTTTTTGGTCGACCAGATGTTCTCTTTTTTTATGCCATTGTCTTTGGCAATATTTGGCTTCTCTTGATGTTTGGATATCAATTGAAAATGAATGATCAGTTGGGAAGAAAGGGGACGTTGAGATGATTGCATTTCTCATCGGTCTGATAATCGGATTTCTCATGTGTATTCCGGTTGGTCCTATTAACGTCTGGGTTGTAAATACATTAATTAAGCATAATTTTCGTTCAGCATTCTCAATTGCTTTGGGCGGATCATTGATGGACTTCCTGTATTTTATGATTATTTTGACAGGTCTTCACCTCTTTGATTTTTCAGATAGAACTATTTTGATTTTAAAATTAGTTGGCGTGCTTTTTCTTTTTCTTTTTGGATTAAAAGAATTATTAATCAAAAAACAGAATTTTGATTTTGATGAAAATGTTAAGAAAAAAGTCCCAAAGGCGGCTAGCTTTTTTCTTCTTGGAGTTCTCATTTATTCTTCGAATCCAACGTTGGTGGCAACAATGTCTGGTCTGGCGGCAGTTATAAAATCATGGAATGCATTTAATACAACATTTATTAATTATTTTGCCCTTTCATTAGGGATTGCAGTGGGATCAGCAAGTTGGTTCTATGTTCTATTGAGAATTGTAAGTAAATACCAAAACAAAATACCGGAACGCTTTTTTATTAATTTCTCACGAGCGTGTGGGGCACTGATTATTCTTTTTAGCCTCTACATGGCCTTTAATGTTTATAAGGAAAACTTTGTATGAAAAATCCAACAATGAAAAAAACGACTCAATTGCGAAATATGTTGATGTCTAACGAACTTGAATTTTTAATGGAAGCTCACAATGGGATGTCTGCTAAAATCGCTGAAGAAGCAGGTTTTAAAGGTATTTGGGGTTCTGGACTTTCTATTTCTGCGGCCCTTGGAGTTCGCGACAATAACGAAGCATCGTGGACACAAGTCCTAGAAGTTGTCGAGTTTATGAGTGATGCGACGAGAATTCCTATATTGCTAGACGGGGATACGGGATACGGAAATTTTAACAACATGAGAAGACTTGTAACAAAACTGGAGCAACGAGGGGTGGCCGGGGTTTGCATTGAAGATAAAATTTTTCCTAAGACAAATTCATTTCTTAGAACAGAGGCACAACCTCTAGCAGACATAGAAGAATTTTGTGGAAAAATCAAGGCAGGACAAGATACTAAGCTTGATGACGACTTTAATATCATTGCCCGAGTGGAAGCCTTAATTGCTGGTTGGGGAATGGGAGAGGCCCTTAAGAGGGCCGAAGCCTATCGACTTGCTGGTGCCAATGGTATTTTGATGCATTCTAAAATCTCAAAGGCCGATGAAATTTTAGCGTTTATGAAAGAGTGGGGAGAGCGTAGCAAAACGTGTCCGATTGTTATTGTTCCAACAAAATATTACTCAACTCCAACAAATGCTTTTAGAGAGGCCAATGTCTCAGTTTGTATTTGGGCCAATCATCAAATGCGTGCAGCAATCTCTGCCATGCAGAATGTGACAGCGACTATTTTTAAAGAGCAATCACTCATTAATATTGAGGATAAAGTAGTTTCGGTAAAAGAAGTCTTTCGTCTTCAAAATGACAGCGAGCTTGAACTTGCTGAAAAACTTTATTTGTCTGTCGCTGATGCCGATCGACCTCGGGCCATTTTCTTGGCCGCTTCTAGGGGAGCTGAGCTCAAAGAATTAACAGAGAACTGCCCAAAAGTTTTAATTGAGATCAATGGCAAACCACTTATTGAGCAATCGATAGATTCTTTTTATGAGCACGACATTAAAGATATTTCGATTGTGACGGGCTATAAGAAAGAAGCCTTCAAGTTTCAAAATATTAAATATGTAAACAATGAAAACTATGAAAATACGAGTGAGCTTTCTTCATTGATTTTGGCCAAAAAGGAAATTGTTGAAAATTGTGTCATTTCCTACGGAGATATTTTATACCGTAAATACATCCTCTCAAGACTTCTAGAGGAGAAGGGCGATATTACAATTGTTGTTGATGCCACGGTTGCTCAAAGAGAGCCTCACTATGTTGGTGATTTCGTAACTTGCTCTAGGGCCCATACCAAAAATTTCAATGATACAACGGCAGAATTAAAGGCCATTGGCTTTGGAAAAGCACAAGATCACAAAGAGTCTCATGGGGAGTGGATTGGATTAATCAAAACAAATAAAGTGGGTTCTGAAACATTGTCTAAAACACTGGTGGAATTATCAACTAAAGGTGATTTTAATAAAATGAAACTTCCAGACTTAATGAATGCATTGCTGGAGAAAAAAGTTAAAATCAATGTGATGTTTATAGATGGGCATTGGATGGATGTAGATACATATGCTGATGTGACAAAAGGGCAGACTTTTTAGTGAATATTAAATTATGGAGAATAAAATAAAATGATTTCAGCAGAAAAATTTCTAAATCCAGCAAGAGAGTTAGGATTTAATTTTTATACAGGGACACCTTGTTCTTATTTAAAACCTTTTATTAATTATGTTATTGATACAGATGGTTTTGATTTTTATGATAGTGTTAATGAAGGAGATGCAGTTGCTATTGCAGCAGGAGCGACTGTTGCGGGCAAACGTGCAGTGGTAATGTTTCAAAACTCTGGTCTTGGAAATGCCGTTAATCCTCTGACATCCCTCACGTATACCTTTAATCTTCCAGTGATGGTTATAACAACTCTTCGGGGAGAGCCTGGAGGAGCAGCTGATGAGCCTCAACATGAGCTGATGGGGCAGATAACCATTGCCATGCTTGAAACGATGAAACTTAAATGGGCCTATTTTCCACAGACAGAAGAAGAAGTGATACCAGCACTTTCGGCAGCTGATGAGTATATGAAAAAAAACAATCAGCCCTTTGTTTTTGTCATGAGAAAAGATGATATTTCTGATTACAAACTTCAGAAAAAGGCGGCCCCTTCTAAAAAAGATTTCTCGATAAATCATGCAGATCATTTTGAGCTAGATTATAAACAGCGTACAACGAGAACTCCAGTCTTAGAAGTCGTGCAAAAGGTTCTCGGCCAAAAGGTCGCGGTCATTGCAACTACAGGGAAAACGGGACGAGAACTTTATGAAGTTGGAGATCTGGAGAATCAATTCTATATGGTTGGTTCGATGGGGTGCGCACTGGCCTTCGGGTTTGGCTTGGCCATTTCCAAACCTTCACTAAAGGTTTTGGTCATTGACGGAGATGGCGCCCTGTTAATGCGAACAGGTTCAATGGCCACGGTTGGAGCTTATCAACCAAAGAACCTCATTCATCTTCTCATTGATAATGAGGCCCATGACTCTACAGGAGGACAAGGAACGGTTACAGGTGGGGTCTCTTTTGGGGCCATTGCCAAAGGTTTTGGTTATGAAAAAGTTTTCACAACCGATTTATTAGAAAAATTTAATTCGATACTGTCTGAAGTAAATACGAATTCTGGTTCAGTTTTCATTCATCTTAAAGCGCAAAAAGGATCACCTGAAAAACTGGGAAGACCAAAAGTCACTCCGGCAGAAGTCTCTCTTCGCTTTGCTGAATTTGTGAGAAGAGGTTAATCATGAGTCAAGTGAGAAGAAATATACTCCTAAATCCTGGGCCGGCAACCACAACTGACACAGTTAAAAAGGCCATGGTTGTCCCAGATATTTGTCCGCGTGAGTTAGAATTTGGCGAACTGACTCTTTCAGTTCGCAATGACCTCATTAAGGCCGCTCATGGTGAAAAAAATCACACATGTGTGATGCTTACTTCTTCAGGGACGGGAGGAGTTGAAGCTTGTCTTACTTCAGTTGTTCCTCAAGATAAAAAAGTGCTTATTCTTAATAATGGAGCCTATGGTGAGAGAATGCAGAAGATTTGTGATGCTTATGGAGTAGCTCACATTGATTATAATCAAGTCAGGGGAAAAGCATTGGATCTCGCCGATGTAGAAGATCTATTGGTGAAGCATTCAGGAGAGATTAGCCATCTCGCTTTTATCCATCATGAGACCACCGTCGGAATTCTTAATCCTCTTTCGGCCATTTCACAATTGGCCAACAAATATAATGCAGAAATCATTGTAGATGCGATGTCTTCTTTTGCTGGAGTGATGATCGATGTGGAAAAAGATAATATTCATTATCTGATTTCATCATCTAATAAATGCATCCAGGGGATGGCAGGAATAAGTTTTGTGATCGCGAATTTAAAATCACTTTTAAAAACAAAAGAGATTAAGGCACGAAATTTTTATTTTAATTTGTTAGAAAATCATTTGTACTTAGAGAAAAACAAGCAATTTCTCTTCACTCCTCCAGTTCAAACGCTCTATGCTTTAAGACAGGCCATTAATGAATATTTTGAAGAGGGGCCAGAGAATCGTTTTGCTCGTTATTCATCTATGTACGAGATAATGAAGAAAAAAATTGTTGAACTTGGCTTTCAGTTTCTCGTTGAAGAAAAAGACCATGCGAAATTGTTAACGGCTATCGTAGATCCAGAAAGTCCTCATTATTCCTTCAATGAAATGCATGATTATTTATTCGAGCGTGGCTTTACTATCTACCCTGGTAAGGTTGGGAATGCTAATACCTTCAGGCTCTCAAATATTGGCGCCATTTATCCGAAAGATATAGAAGATTTCTTGAAAGTATTTGAAGAATACTTGCGTATGAAAAAAATAATTTAAAATGCTAAATAGGAAACTTTCAAAAAGCATTGAAACCTTTTACGCGGAAATGTCCCAGGTCTTTAGCGATTTTCAGCAGAAAAGTATGCTGGCCTGCCCGCCTGGTTGTGGGCAGTGTTGTTTTAAACCAGATATCTGTTGTTCACCTTTTGAGTTACTTCCACTTGCTCTGCATTTGCTTGATGTAGGTCTTGCTGAGTTCTTTTTAGAGAAAGCAAGAGATCAAAAAGATGGGCGTTGTCCTTTGTTAGAAATTGAAGATGAGAAGAGTGGAAAAGGCAGATGTACGCAGTATGCTTATCGTCCCTTTATTTGCAGGGCCTTTGGCGTCAGCGCTCGTTATGGAAAAATGAGCAAAATTGATTACTCCATCTGTCGCGTGCTAAAATTAAATAATGAACATTCAGCAGCACTCACTCATGCTTATGATGAAGTTCCGTTTATTGAAATTTGGAGAAAGAAGTTTGAAGTGCTTAATCCTCATTTGCAAGAAAGGGAAATACCTATAAACCAAGCACTCGCTATTGTTTTAGAGAAGGTGTTAATTTGGAATTCTTATCAGATTGCCAGTTCCCCTGATGATACTTACTTTTCGATCTGAGAGGGACAGATTTCAACTAATGTTTTAAGAGAAATGAGAGTGTACATTTCATCAATGTTTTCATTTGTCATGGCCATGCATCCCCGGGTCCAATTGATACCCATGGATTGAGCTTTTGTGATTCCGATTCTTTTGAAACGCTCCCCGATGCTTTCGTTGGCATTTACATTAGGCAGGCCGTGAAACATTATTTCACTACCGGGAAGCTTGCCTTGCGAGTGAGCGTATTCACTTTCTTCTTTATTGGGGTAGGAAATCTGCAAGCTTTTGTAGTATTTACTTTCAGGGTTTTTCTCCGCAATAAAATAGTGTCCTTCAGGGGTTTTTAAGTCTCCTTCAAATTGTTTGGCCCCGATGGGATTTTTACCGAAAACAACAGGATAAATTCTGACAATTTTGTTACCAGAAAAAAGGAAAACTTTTTGATTCATTTTTGAAACGACGATATAATCAATTTTTCCAATTAAAGAAGCAGTATTATTAACTAATGTGGTGTTTAGAGTATCTTCTTGAAGGCAGTAGTTTCGACTGTTTTTAACTTTTTTAAAATAATCTAAGCTTTGGGCCTTGAGTGAATTAAATGAACCGAGAAGAAACGCTAAAAAGAGAATAAAAAAGGCATTCATAGGATCTCCTAAGGGATGAGTAAGCTTTATAACAAAAGAAATTTAAGGCAAGAAGTGAAGATGTAAACTTTCCTCTCTAGTGATCATAAAGATTGAAGATTTTTGCTCATTTTTTGGCAGTAAGTGCTAACATCTCTTTTAAAAGTCAATTATACTAAGGATTGGAGGTATTTCATGGCCCAGTATTTTTTCGAAGCAGCCAACGAAGGTCAGCTCATTAAGGCAATCTCAAAACTTCAATTAATTGATTCAAATATTGAGATAAAACAAAAAAAAGAGCTAACACCCTTTGAGTCTGATCTTTCCGTTATTATTGAGTTAGATGCAAATTATGAAGAAGTTCTCTCTCGTCTTTCGGATATAAAAAACTTGGATCGACCCTTAGAAACGATACGACCTTTGCAATAGGTCGATTTTAAAACCATAAAATAAGTTTACCTTTCTTTAGAGCATTTCAAAAATGGCTGTTTCAACCACCTTGGTCGGTAACAATCTCACCTAAATTCAACAATATAGAGTGATTTTATTTAATTAAAATTGTATTCCTGATTAAATGATTAAATGATTAATTTATCTATGCCGATAAGTAAGCGAAAGCGCATGTGGGTAACGATGAATGGTTAGTGGAAATGATTAAAAAAATGAAATCAATAGGTTCTTTATTTTATGAATCAGTCATGAATCATAAAAACAATATTGCTCTCATCGATAAAAATTTTCAAGTGTCTTACCAAGATCTCTATAAACGAGCTTCTCAAATAAGTGTAGCTCTCGACAAAAAAAGTGAAGTACAGGATGTCGTTGCGGTATGTACTGAAAAAAATCAATATGCCATTTATTCACTCTTGGGAATTATGCAATCAGGCCGAGTGTATTTGCCAATCGATTTGGAATATCCAGAGGATCGAATAAAGTTTCTACTCTTAGACTCTGATGCAAAACTTATCTTAGTGGATTATGCCACACATGAAAAAGTTTCAAAAATGATCAGGGAGCATCAACTCAAAATAGAAGTTATTTGTGTGCCAGACTTAAAAAATAGTTCGGTCTCTAGAGATTATCTAAATTCAGTATCCGAAAATGACCTTGCATATCTCATTTACACATCAGGTTCGACAGGGTTACCGAAGGGAGTAGAGGTTGAGCATCGCCAGTTATTTCCCTTGTTAGATTGGTGCAATCAGAAAACGATGGCCCTTCATTGTTTATCAACGTTACAATATTCTCCTTTAAGTTTTGATCCTTCATTGCTTGAAATTCTGACTACTCTGTTGAATGGTAAAACGTTATTCCTGCTAGATACTAAACAACGAAAAGATATTTCCTTTTTGCTTACATTTATTATTGCCAACAACATTGAAAGGATCTTTGTTCCGATAGCTATTTTGAATTTGTTATCTGAGGAAATGCTTGATAGTCATAAAATTCCAACGGCATTGAGAGAAATCAATTGCGGTGGCGATAGGATGGTCATTTCAGAGGCGATACGTTTGGCGTTGAAGAAAATGCCAGGGATTCGAGTCAATAATCAGTACGGACCAACTGAGGCAAGTATAATGGTCACCAACAATATTCTCATTGGTAATCCGGATCAATGGCCTCAATACCCGGGCCTTGGAGAAGGAATTGAGGGTGTCGAGTTGATGGTTGTAGATGAGAAATTTGAAAAAGCAGATAAGGGAGAATTATTATTAAGTGGAGATATGCTTGCTCGTGGTTATAGAAATAGAGCGGAGCTAACGATAGAGAAATTTATTTTTTTAAATGGTAAGCGGTATTATCGAACGGGGGATTTGGTTAACCGTGAGCTTAATGGAATTAATTTTTTAGGAAGAATTGACAATCAGCTAAAAATCAATGGAGTCCGATTAGAGAGAGGGGAAATTGAAAATGCAATTGCGCAATTTTTAATGATTCCTCAAGTCGCTGTAGAGCATGTTATCGATAAAGAGTTGAGCTACTTGGTTGCTTTTATCCCCTCCCGGTTTAATAATATTGAGCTAAAAAAATACCTTTTAGGTCAATTGCCTTCAGCGATTGTTCCAAATGATTTTATTGAAGTAAGCGAATTTCCGCTAACATCAAATGGAAAGATTAACCATAGATTGTTAATTGAGAATTATTTGAAACAGAAGAATGCTTCTGCTCAAAGTAGATTGAAGATTGATTCAGAGAACGAAATAGTCGATGTTTTTAAAAAGGTATTGGGCCTTTCTTATCTAACAGATGAAAATTCATTTTTTGAATTGGGAGGGACATCGCTCCAAGCTATCAATGCCTTGAGGCTCATTAACAAAATTCCAGGGGTTAAGATAACGATCGCTGATTTTTACTCTCATCCTACAGCTGAAAAAATCTTAAAGTTAAAAAATAAATCAATGTCGTTACTCATTCAAAAAGAAGGGAAGAAGGACCATTTAAATAACCGTCAAGTAGCGATTGTCGGGATGTCCTGTCGATTTCCACATGCAGAAAACCTAGAAAGCTTCTGGCAACTCATTTTAAATAAAGAATCAGGGATTGATACTTTTCAAAGAGAAGAAATGCTCAAAGAGGCATTGTCATCAGAGACAAAAGAGCGCAACTATGTATTTGCGAGAGGGATTTTACAAAACATTGATCACTTTGATGCGAATTTTTTCGATGTTTCTCCTAGGACAGCAGAACTTTTTGATCCTCAAATGAGGCTAATGCTAGAGGAAGCCGTTCATGGATTAGAGGCCGCAGGAGTTGCTTCTTATAAATCTGATGAAAAAATTGGTGTCTATGTAGGAATGTCTAATAATAACTATTTAGAGCAAATTAAAGAGATGCATCCCGAAAAATTAAAGTCCATTGGAGACTGGTCAGTGGCCCTTTTGAATGAAAAAGATTATGTGGCGACACATATTTCTCATAAGCTTAATTTGCGTGGGCCATCGCTATCAATTCACACGGCATGCTCTACTTCTCTCGTCGCTATTATTAATGCTTATCGTGCCATTGTTGATGGGGACTGTGATATTGCCCTTGCTGGAGGAGTGAACATAAACTCTCTGGGGAAAGTGGGGCATTTATACAGCGAGGGGGGAATTCATTCCAAAGATGGGCAAACAAGAAGTTTTGATGAAAGTTGCTCTGGTACCGTTTTTAGTGATGGTGTTGGGATTGTAGTACTTAAAGACTTAGATAGGGCCATTGAAGATGGTGATCAAATATATGCCCTTGTGAAGGGAGCAGCCGTTAATAATGATGGAAAAAATAAAAAAAGTTTTACAGCGCCAAGTGTTGATGGGCAAAAAGAGGTCGTTCAGGAAGCCACTCTAAATGCTCAGATTGATCCCTACACTATAGAATTGATTGAGGCCCATGGAACTGGAACACCAGTAGGTGACCCAATAGAAGTTCAGGCCTTATGCGAAGCTTGGGAAGAAATTGGAGATGTCAAATTAGGCTCAAGGACGGCATTGGGGAGTGTTAAAAGTCAAATAGGTCATACCGTTGCGGCATCAGGTGTGGCGGGATTAATAAAGGCGACGCTTGCGATTAAGTATAAAACTATTCCAGCATCAATTAATTTTGAAAAATTAAACCCACTTATAGAATTAGAAAAGTCCCCATTTTATATCAATACCAAAAATAAAAAATGGGATTCGATATTCCCAGTTAGGCGGGCCGCAGTTTCATCTTTTGGTGTAGGTGGAACAAATGCTCATCTTATTTTAGAAGAGTACCAACCTTCATTATCTATAAATGAAAAAAATGAAAATTCTTTGAAACAACCATTTTATCTTTTTTGTTACTCTGCCCGATCACCTCAGGCGCTTATTAGTTGTCTGATGCAATGGAGAGATTTTTTAGGAGATAAAAAAAATGATTCATATTCCTTAGAGGATTTATCTTATTCATTGTATGTTGGAAGAAATGATTATGAGTTTCGAGTAAGTTTTGTCATTGAAAATCGGGAGCAACTAATTAGTGAGATTAGTAAGAAAATTAACCTCCCTTTATCTATTTTGAAAACTAAAAAGGTTAAGTCTCTTTGGGGTTTTTCTGGACAAGGAGAAGATTGCATTGGACTGGGGATACAATTATATAAAATGGATAGCATCTTCAGAGAATCATTTGATAAGTGTCTAAAAGTTTTACGTGAAAAACATCAAGTGGATCTATGGGACTTGATGAATAAAGATAATGAACTAAACCAAACAATTTTTTCTCAGCCATATATTTTTTCATATCAATACTCGTTGGCCATGGCCTTAATGTCCTTTGGTGCTCGTGCGGATTATTTCCTTGGACACAGTTTGGGAGAATATGTCATAGCCGTTTTGAACGGTATTTTTAATTTGGAAGAAGCTCTTGAGTTAGTGGCCAATAGAGCTCGCTTGATGCAGGCAATGCCTTTTGGTTCCATGTTATCAGTAAAAATGTCTGAAAATTTCTTGAAAGAAATTCTACAAGAGGCACAACCAGAATTTAAAATCGATATGGCCGTTTTCAACGCAAAGGATCTGATTGTCGTTTCTGGGGAAAAAGAAGATATAGAGCATTTTGAATCTCTGCTAATTGATCGAGGGATTAAATCAAAAAAACTAAAGACTTCTCACGCTTTTCATTCTCGAATGATGGAGGGAGTTTTAGATGAATTCGATAAAATATTAGAAAAGACTCATCTTAAACGACCATCTTCAAAAATAGTTTCAACTCTAACAAGCAATTGGGAAGATGAGATTTTTTCTCAAAAAAACTATTGGAAAGAGCATATCGTTAAACCTGTACGATTTTGGCAGGGGCTAGAGAGAGTGGACGCAGAGCCATTTGATCGGATTATTGACTTTGGTCCCAGAAATGTTTTTTCACAGCTTTGTTTTCAGACACTCAGTCACAAGCAATCGAGAAAAGAAATTGTGAGTTTATCGGCCAACGAAAAAGGAAATGAGGCCCGTCAATGGTTAACAGGGGTCGGGAAATTATGGGAAAAAGACATAGAAATTAATTTGTCTCGAATCTTTAAGAATTTAGGGAAAAAAGTTTCAATCCCACTTTATCCATTTGAGCATTCATCCTTTTGGGCCGGATACGATTTAGTAAATAACCAAAAGTCATTATTAGAAAATAGAGCTACTGAGAAAGGACTAATTATGGATCAGAGAAAAGAGAAAATTTGTGATGATTTGATAAATATTTTTGCTGAAGTCTCGGGCATGAGAAGAGATGAAATTAATCCAGATGCTCAGTTTTTAGAGCTTGGTTTTGATTCGTTAATGCTAACTCAAATTGCATTGGAGACAGAGCGCTTTTTTCAGGTAAAAGTAAGCTTTAGGCAATTGCTAGAAACTTATGTAACGGTGAATTTATTTGCGGATTATATTAATTCACAATTTAAGGGGCCAATGATTGAAGAAGTGATTCCATTAGAGGCTACTTCAACTTCTCCATCCACTTTGCATAATCATTATTCAACTAGTCAAAGTGAAATTGAAGGAGTCATTATAAAGCAATTAGAGCTTATGAAGACTCAGCTTGAATTCCTTCAGAGAGGAAGAGTTAATACAGAGTTACATTCAGTCAAAATGCCTGTGCAAGATTCTTTTAGGCCTAAGGAAAATTCTGCACCTATCACTGAAGAAATCAAGGCAACTGTTGATACGGCGAAAATTGCTTTTGGAGCACAGGCAAAAATTAAAACAACGAGAAATAATAATAGCTCTAATCATGAAAAAGAAGCTGTTCTAAACTTGATGCATAAGTATATTGAAAGGACGAAGTCTTCAAAAGATTTTACCCAAAAACATAGATCGCAGAACGCAGACCCAAGAGTTGTCACCGGTTTTCGACCTGAAATAAAAGAAGTTATTTATCCAATAGTAGTCAATCGCTCAAAAGATCAGCATTTATGGGATCTAGATAATAACGAATATATTGACATGATCTGTGGCTTTGGATCAAATTTTTTTGGTAATCAAAATGTGAGAATAAACAAGGCCCTGCATGAGCAACTTGATAGCGGCTTTGAAATTGGACCACAACATGAATTGGTTGGAGAGTGTGCATCTTTAATTTGTGAGCTCTCGAAAATGGATCGAGCGGCATTTTGTAATACAGGATCAGAAGCTGTCTTAGGCGCTTTGAGAATTGCGCGGGCAGTGAGTGGCAGAAAGAAAGTTGTGATGTTCAAAGGCTCTTATCATGGCATCAATGATGAAGTTATAGTGAGAGGTCTTGATGATGGCCGCGCCATGCCTGCAGCTGCTGGTATTAATCGAACAAGTGTTGCCGACATCATTGTTTTAGAATATGGAACAGAAGCTTCATTGATTCAGATAAGACAAATGGCCAACGAATTGGCCGCGGTCATTGTAGAACCCGTCCAGTCTAGAAGAACAAATTTTAGACCAATTGAGTTTTTAAGAGAATTGCGTAAAATAACTGAGGACACAAAAACGGCATTTATTTTTGATGAAGTTATCACAGGATTTAGAATTGCTCCAGGAGGAGCACAAGAATATTTCGGTATCCGGGCAGATATTGCGACCTATGGAAAAATCATAGGGGGGGGGATGCCGATTGGTGTAATTGCTGGATCTCGAAAATATTTAGATGCTCTTGATGGCGGATTCTGGCAATTTGGAGATGAAAGTGTTCCTCAAGTAGGTTTGACTTATTTTGCGGGTACATTTGTTCGTCATCCTCTTGCTTTACGGGCCATGCGTGAAGCCCTTCTGATACTCAAAGAAGGAGGCCAGCTTCTCTACGATAGAATTAACTCAACGGCGAATGAGTTTGTTTATGAGTTAAATTTATTCGCAGAGCTAATGGGGGCCCCTATTGTGATAGATCATTTTGGAGGAGTTTTGAAACCAAGATTTCTAGAAAATGGCGAGAATTATGATTTATTTTTCTTGATAATGCGAATGAAAGGGGTTCATTGTTATGATGGCTTTCCGTGGTTTATTACCCTTGCTCACACAGATGAAGATTTAAAATTAGTCATGAATAAATACAAAGAAGCAATTATTGAAATGCAAAAACTAAGACTTTTCCCAAAGAATATTCAGGCCCATGACCCAGAAGAGAGAGACTATATCACGCCTCCTTGTTTGGGGGCCAAATTAGGAAGAGATGAAAACAATCGTCCATGTTGGTTTCAAGAAGATAATGATAAAATTGGAAAGTTAAAGAAGATATTAAAGTAGCATGAATATATATTTATCAAATTATTTAAATGTCACTAAAGATGAAGAATTTTTATTGGCAGTCCCAACCACAGAATCTCAACGAGAGATCTGGAATTCTATTTCATTTGAACCAATGGCCAGTCTTGCCTTTAATGAGTCTATCGTTATTGAATTTGATGGTGTGCTTGATATTTTTGCACTCAAGAAGGGCATCAACGATCTTATTGAAAGACACACCATTCTTAGATCCGTTTTTTCATCAGATGGACAATATCAATTTGTGAGAAAGAATTTCACTTTTGACTTAAGTCATTTTGACATTTCAACAGAAATGAATCCGTCATCAATATTCAGAAAAATTCAAGAAGATGAAATAAATAGAGAGTTTGATTTAGTTTATGGGCCAATTATTCGTTTTCTATTAGTCACAGAATCAAGTGACAAGAACTATCTTCTCATATCGGCCCATCATCTTATTTGTGATGGATGGTCTTGGGCGGCCATTAATTCTGACTTAGGTTATTTTTACAATTGTCACAAATTCAATAGGCTCCCTCAGCTGAAACCGGCTTATCAGTTTTGGCAATTTGTCCAAAAACAAAGAGAGTTTAAGGCCGAAAATGAAAGAAGTATTCAGTACTGGAAAAATCAATTTGAAACAATCCCAAGTCCTATAAATTTTCCCTTAGAAAAAGTGAGACCTTTAGTCCGCTCTTTTGAGTCAAAAAGATATGATCAGAAAATTGAGTCAAGTATCGTAAAGAATCTCAAAAGAAGAAGTATTGAGTGGGGAGTAAGTCCCTATCAATTAATTTATTCTCTCTATCTTGTGGCCCTCTATGAAATTACTGGTCAGAGAGATTTGGTCGTTGGTATTTCTACTGCAGGCCAGAGCTTGGTTGGCAAAAAGGATCTAGTCGGACATTGTGTGTCGCTGCTACCCATTCGTTTTGTTGTTGATGATCGATTTACTTTTAAGCAACATGCTCAAAATGTAAAAAAGGTTATGCTAGACGCATTAGAAAATCAATATTGTACCTTTGGAGAAATACTAAGAAGCTTAAGACTCGAGAGAGACGTTTCAAGTATCCCTCTCGTAAGTTGCGTTTTTAATATTGATATCCAGCCCGCCAATCAAGGGTTAAATTTTGAAGATTTAAAAGCGCGGTTTTCAACAGGAAAACGGAATTTTGAAAATTTTGAAATGTTTTCCAATCTTACAATGATTGGAGATCAGATGACGGTTGAAGTTCAATATAGTATGAATATTTTCTATCAACACCAAATTCAAAAATGGATAAATGTATTCACCTCTTTATTGGAAAATGTTTCAAGTGAGAATTTTAGTATTAATGAACTATTGCCTAGCGTTGATTTTGTTCCGAGCACTGAAAATAAGAAAAGAGTAGACCATAATGTGAATACAGGACTAAAAAATTTTCAGTATCGCCAAGAAGTTCGGGAGAGGTTAAAAGGCATTTGGGAAGCGTTGCTTGATCGTTATGATGGTGTGGAAATAAATGATGATAGCAACTTTTTCAATTTAGGAGGACACTCTCTAATTGTTTCCGACATGATTGTTGAAATTCAAAAATGTTTTTCACTGAAAATAACAATGAAGGATATTTTTTTGAATCCTCAGTTGGGTCGTCTCGCAGAAGTCCTTTCAGTTAAATCCTTAGGTACAAAAACGGATAATCCCTTTGAAATAAAATCACACTATAAAGGAGGTCTTGCTCCGCTTTCTTGGCAGCAAATGCGTTGTTGGTATATTCAGAAACTCAATCCGGATTCTTCTCTTTTTAATTTAGCGGCTATGTTTCATATTCACGGGGCAGTTGACAAGGGATTGTTTCGAGAGGCCCTCTTTCTTTTCTTAGATCGACATTTAATGACTCGAGCAAAATTGGTTCTTCAGGATGGTATGCCTTATTTTAAATTTATAAAATCTTCTCAAGTCGTTATCGAAGATCAAGAAATGAATCAGGCAGATTCAAAAAAACTGAAAGAAGATCTACACTTACAATTAGATTCTTTTTCAAGGGCCCCCATCGATCTAGATAAAGATCCTCTGTTTTATGGAAAGATCTATTTTAATGGTGATCGAGACATCTTTTTTTATACAAAGATACATCATCTTATATGGGATGGATGGAGCTATGATATTTTGATGGAAGAGTTGGCAAGCATCTATAGCAAACTTCAAAAAAATGGATCGTTTGAACAGGTTGAGAAAGAATCCGTCATTACTTATCCTGACTATTCTTTATGGCAAGAAGAATTTAAAAAGTCGACTCACTATCAGATAGAGTTTCAATTCTGGAAAGATTATTTAAAAGGGGAGTTACCCGTTCTCGAATTACCATTTGACTTTCCAAGGGATGTAAAAAGGTACGATGCAGATGGTTTTTTTGTGAGCTGGAGCGAGGTAGAGGCAAAGACTCTTGAAGAAGTGGCCATTAAAAACGGGACGACTTTATTTAGTTTATTAATGACCGCGTTCAAAATTCTTTTATCTCGTTATACAGGGATTGAGGATATAATTGTTGGCACACCTGTACGAGGGAGACATCTGGAAGGTCTCAATTCGCTTATTGGTTATTTTGTAAATTCAGTGGCAGTGAGATCACAGATAAGTTCTCAGAAGTCATTTACCCATAATTTAAAAAAAGTCAGTGAAAATCTCATTTCTGTTTTTGATCATTCCAACGTTCCCTTCGATGAGATTGTTAAAGAATTGAAAGTGGCCAGGAATCCTTTTCATACACCTGTCTATCAAGCTTTCATGATGTTTCAAGATGCTACCGCACGTAATGTAAAGTTTTTAGATTATGATTTTTCAGTAGTTCCATTCATCAGGGGTTCATCTCATACCGATTTAGACTTATGGATAAGACGAGATTCACATGGTATGAAAGGCGGCTTTGACTTTGACATCCATCGGTTTAAAAGGGAAACAATAGAACGTTTAGCTGATGACTTTAAAGCATTATTAACAAAAATTTCCTCTTGTGATGAATTACCATTAAAGGAGATTGATTGGATTTCCACAACAAATAGCAGTTTTTTAATCAATCAAGATAATGAGAATAAGGTGAATATTGCTCCCAATTCTCTTCTACCTCAATTATTTGAGTCGCAAGTAGATCTTTTTGGCGGCCATGTTGCGGCAAGTTCTTCAGGCTTAAGTTTTACTTACAAAGAATTAAGTGAGCAATCTGATAGGCTTGCTCATTGGCTTCACTCACTGGGAGTAGGGGAGGGGAAGGTTGTAGGAGTTGCCCATAAACGCAATGCTCGACTTCCGCTGGTCCTTTTAGGAATTATCAAAACTGGATGCGCATATGTGCCCCTTGATCCTGATTATCCCCAAGATCGCCTCGATTATATGATTCAAAATTCAGGAATTGATATTGTGATTGGCGACCAGGATTCGATTCGTTCAACAGCATTTATAGGATTGCAAAAAGTCGGCACCGATCAAGAAGAGGATTTTTGGGGTACAATTAAAAAGGCAAAATTTGAAAAGGAAATAAATCCAAAAAGTCTTTGTTATATTATCTACACATCTGGCTCAACGGGATTACCCAAAGGTGTATCCGTGACCCATTCAAGTGTCGCTAATTTTTTATTGTCAATGAAGAAAACTCCCGGCATTAAATCAAGTGATCGTCTTTGTGCAATCACTACATTAAATTTTGATATTGCTGTTTTGGAAATTTATCTTCCACTTATTTGTGGAGCAGAGTCACATATTGTCCCTAAAGAAATTTCAATGTTTGCCGAGAGTCTTTCAGAAGAATTAGTGAGGGAGAAAATAACCATTCTGCAGGCAACTCCGGCCACGTGGAAGCAACTTTTAAATGAAGGGACAAAACACACAGGAATCAAGGCCTTGTGTGGGGGAGAGGCATTAGGTTACGAATTAGCACAAGGTATTTTACAATCTTTCTCTCAGTTATGGAATATGTATGGACCGACAGAGACAACTGTTTGGTCAACGTGCAAACAAATTAATAAAAGTGATGTAAAGATAACGTTAGGAAAACCGATTGCTAATACAAAGATATATATCCTTAACGAAAACGGAGAAATCTGTCCAGTTGGAGTTGTTGGTGAAATTCACATAGGTGGCCATGGGCTGGCCGTAGGATATTATAAACGAGACGAATTGACTAAAGAACGTTTTGTTTCTTCATCACTTTCTAAAGAATCTAAAGGCGAACGATTATACAGAACAGGTGACCTAGGCAAAATAAATCCTCAAGGCGAATTAGAATGCGTTGGTAGGAATGATGGTCAAGTTAAGGTTAGAGGTTTTCGAATTGAACTTGGAGAAATTGAATCGGTAGTTTCTCAATTTGAAAGTATTCAAGAAAATGTAATAATGGCAAAAGAAATACGAGAGGGAGATGTTCGGATTGTTTGTTATTATAAAACAGATTCTCTCCATTCTCAATTTGAGACAAAACTTAGAAAATGGATTAGTGAAAAGCTGCCTTCCTATATGATGCCTTCAAATTTTCATCGCATGGAATTCTTCCCTCTGACCTTAAATGGAAAAATTGACAAGAAAAAGTTACCAGATGTTTTCTCTCATCTTCTAAAAAATGACCCAATGACTGTTGATGATCAGAATGAAGTCCTTGAAGGAAATGACATTTACAATCGACTAGCGAGGATTTGGATTTCTGAACTTGGAGTTAATGAAGTAAAAAGCGAAGATGATTTTTTTGATCTGGGTGGGCACTCATTGCTATCGATCAGAGTTTTTGCAAAAATTGAAAAGGAGTTTGGGATTAAGTTACCGCTCTCGAGTCTTTTTCATTATTCCGTATTTGGAAAATTGGTTAAGAATATTGAAGAAAAACTGAGATCAACTGAAGTTGTTAGTTCAGATGAGAAAAAGTGGGAACCTATTTCTCTGACTGAAATGCGTATTGGAAAAAGTAAGGAAAATCCCATTTATTTTTTTCATGCAGTCGGTGGCAATACACTTAATTATCGCATCCTTTTAGATTATATTGATAGTGATTATCGCATTTATGGACTGCAGGCACCAGGTGTGAATGGAGAAAATAAATTGGCCGAATCCATCATTGAATTGGCCGTTTTATATGCCCGGGAAATTGAATTTTCTCTCAAAGGAGAAAAGTCCTGCATTTTAATTGGTGGGTCAATGGGAGGATTAATTGCGATTGAAACCGCAAGGATTCTGAAAGAAAAAGGAATTGAAATTGAAAAATTGATCATGTTTGATACGTTTGGACCTAACCTTGATTTGAACAAATGCGCACCAGAAGCAAAAAACACTCTACTTCGAATTTGCGATTTTTTAAAAAATAGATCACGCTATTTTATAAATCGCTTAAAAAGAGAGTTCTATCTTTCACGCAAAATTCCCCTGCCTCACGATTTACGTTATTACTTTATTGAAATTAATAATTATCAACTCATTCATAGACATAAAATAAGACCTTACAACGGGAAGGTTTATATTATGAGAATGCCAATTGATTCAAAAGGTCCTTATGCAGATCCCGATTTGGGATGGAAAAATGTACTTCTGGGAGAAGTTGTCTTTACTTATATTGATGGGGTTAATCATGTTAACTTTGTTGAATCTCCAGTGACTGCTTACGAATTGGGGAAGTTTTTAAAGAAATAGGTCATTAGAGCTCTTGTGCCCAGGTGTAGGTAATACCAAAACTTCGATAGAGAGGAGAATTAATATTTTTTCCTAATATTGTGGAGTCTGAATAACTGATTCCCCAAGTTTCTTTACGATTGACACTCCAATTAACAAAAGTACTGAAGTCCCAAAAATATTCTTTTGAAGATGTACTGGCATATTGTCCTTCGACACTTTTTTCCTCTTGGAAATTCCAGGTTGTAGTTAATCCCGTAGAGAATGGGGAGCTCTCAAGGGTATAAACGATTCCCAGGGGAAAAAGTATTTTGTGATAATCTTTTAATCTCCCGCCAGGGAAATGTTGACCAAAAAAATGTTGACCCTCAATGCCTGCCTTGAGGGAATAGTTTTTCACTTTTTTGATGAAGGAAGAACCAAGAGAGAGTGTGTAAAGTCCAGGACCTCTCACGTCGCTATAAAGGGAAGAGTGTGAGTTGTAGAGGCTACGAGAGTTAGGAATCGTGAGCTTACTGTAGATAAACCCTCTGGGGCGATAGGTAGAATAGGTGTATTCTGGCATAAATTCAAAATTAACTTGAAGATCAAGATCTCCAAGCCCCTGGCTTTTTTCACGCCGCCCCTGTTTTTTCATTGTTTTTTGGACAAGTGAGGATTTAATGGCCAATTGAAATGAGTCATTCATTTGTCTTTGGTATTGAAAGTGAAGAGTGGATTGTTGATCTATAATTGAATCATCGTGAAAGAGGGCAATCCCTTCTCTGTCTGTTTGTCCAAGATCATTTCGCCAAGCAAGTCCTAATGCCCATTCTTCCTTATTGTCCCCTAAAATAATCAAAGAAGAACTTGATCCCCCTCCACAGCAAGAAGAAGCGAAAAGAGATTTAGATAGAAAAATAAAAAGAAGTGCTAGGTATTTCATTGGAGCGTGTATTCAAAAATCTGCTCTTCAGTGAGAGTGTCATTATTCTTAAGCTGAATGCGAATTTGCCAAAAACCATCCATAATAAAATAAATATCGGACAACTCGTAAAGGCCAGATCCTATTTTTTTGATTGTAATGGGAGGTGCCCCATGGCCCATATCTGGCATCCAAAGAAAAATATTAAACGGAGAAGGGAGATCTGCAGCGTATGAATGTTGAGTTACGATCAGAAGCGCTTTGGCCGATTCGAGGGAATTAATAGGTGAAAGCCATTTGAGTGAAAGATTGTGATTGCTTGTCTTGAATTTTTTTTCAGAGGAGAGTTCATTATAAGAAGAAATCTCATGAGATTTCTTTTCCATCAAGAGAGGGGATTTTCCACAGGAAATGAGCGTCGTGATTGAGATCATGAGTATAATTGTTTTCATGTTTATCTTACAATAAAGCAGCCAAGGGCCTTGGTCTCTGTCTTGACTGGTGCTTTGTGGTTTTGAATGTTTATTATTGCATCTCGAAGAAAAAAGTCTTTAGCATTTTTAGGGAAAGTAGAATTCGTGACCCCTCCATTATAGAGAATCTCACCTGTGGTGCTGAGAATGAAAGCATGCGGAGTTTTGAGTGCTTTAAATTGGTCAGCGATTGTTAAATCAGGGTCATTGAAAACATCAAAGCGAATATTTTTATCTTGTAGATAGAGGTTTACTTCGTCAGGAGTCGTCTGCTTTTTTGAATGAATACCAATAAAGCGAAATGATGTGAACTGCTGGGCAAGTTCATTAATATAGTCCAAGTTCCCCTTTGAACAAGGGCAGTCTTTTGAAAGAAAGACAACAACTGTTGGTTTTTGTGCTTTAGAAAGCAAGAGCGTTTCCGTCGTTTTGCGGGTGAGCGAATAAGCTTGAATAGTTTCTATGACGGGAGAGGCCCAAAGGAAATCAGTGCTTAATAAGAGGAAGAAAAAAAATAAATATTTCATTGAGTCATCTCTATCAATTATTTTCTTGAAAAAAAAGGATTCTTTTAAAAAAGGAAGTGGGGCGGCGCACTACTAGAGGTTTTAGGGTTCTCAAAGGTCTAAAGAAAACGTAAAGTACATGCATTAGATCATGGAAAAATTATCAGGAGTATTTATGAAATGGACTGCTTTATTTTTTACACTAGTTCTTTGGAATGTTTCATTCGCTGGAGAGCATGAAGGTGGAACGCATACGCCAAATTATTGTTCGACAACAAATGCAAAAGTATGTGCACACTTGAGATTTGATGAATTGCCAAAAACGACTTCTGCCAGTGAGTTTATTGTGCATGTTCTATCTTCTTCAGGAGCGCAAGTAGAAAACATGAAAGTGAAGTTATGGATGGATATGGGAAATGGACACGGACATGGCTCAGCACCAGTTGTGGTTTCACCCTTGGATGAATTAAACCATTTTTATGTTCAAAAAGCTTATTTTGTTATGCGTGGTCAGTGGCAAGTACTTGTGACTTTCACGGAAGCAGGAGAAGCTCAAAAAATTATTATTCCGTTGGACATTAACGAATAATTTTTGATGAGATATCTCTTCAGTCTTTTTTTCATTTTAATGTTTTGCTCTCGTCTCTTTGCCTACGAACATGAGTTTGTTGTAACTGATGTAGCAAGTGATGAGAGCATCCAAATCCAAAGACTTGATAAACAGATTCAGCTTTTTCCCGGCGATGTTCTCGCTGTCTTTTCTCATGAAACTAAAAAAGTTTTGGGATATGCTCGTGTTGATTCGATCACTGATCACTCAGATCTTTTTATTGCGATAGTGGAAACTCATAATAAAAATGGAATTATCCGTGCGGAAAATTATCTTAAGAAATTAGATTTAACCAAAACGGCAAATGATATTCCTGCCCGCTATGATTTGATTTACAAAGAAGGCAGCAAAACAGCAGCAAAGTATCGCCCGCTTGTTTATGCAGGTCTTATTCATGGTATGACAGCAGCAAGTCTTTCAAAAAAAGAATTTTTGGTAGGCCCCTCTATACTTGCATATGGCATAACCTCGAATGTTCAAATTGATCTTAATCTTGCTTCGACTCTTTTTGGTGTTACCAATATTGGTTTGAAAAATAAATTTATCGATAATGATGATTTCGAGTTATCCATTGAGAATGGATTTCAGTATTATTCCTCATCTCATAATAAGTTCTCTTATCAATTCACAGGATATTTAGACATGGCCTCTAATTCCAACGTGAAGTCTTTTGCTAAATTTAAAGTATTCACTAAAAAGCCTCAAGATCAATCCATAAATAATAATGAAGAGTATCAAAGGGATTTAAACTTTGAATTACAATTGGCCTATGGATACCTTTTTTCTAATTGGAACCAGATGATTTTTGGACCGAAGGTTGATGTTAACAAAAAGCGCGTTGGTGGAATTGTTGGTTATTATATGATTGAAAAAAATTTCAGTACTATGTTTGGAGTTTCTTCAAATGATTTTTCTGAATTTCGCTTAGGAAAGCAAGGATATCTTCTTAATCTCGATTTTTGGTGGAGATTTTAGAGGATAACATCATTAAAAGTATGGATTTGGCGATGACCCTCAATGGGGATTTCTCCTAATCTCACTAACTGTAATGTTTTCATTCCAGCAACTTGTGCAGCCGACAATTCTTGACTTATGTCTGATAAGAAAAGGACATCACAAGCTTCTTCATTTATATGAGAAAGAATCGTTTGGTATGAAAGTGGATCGCGCTTATGTCCAACCAATGTATCGAAATGATGAGTAAAATAGGAGTTTAAGTCTCCAAATAAGGAATGACCAAATAAAGATCGCTGGGCCTCAACTGAGCCGGAAGAATAGATTCCTAGTTTCAGGCCTTGTTCGTGCCATTTTTTTAAAGCGGGAGGGACATCATCATAGACATGTCCCTTAAGTTCACCTGATTGATAACCTTCTTCCCAAATTAGACCTTGTAGTTGTTTTAGGGCCTTATGCTTGCGATCGATATTAATCCATTCGATGAGTTTTTGAATAACACCATCCTCATCAAGCTCAAGAGATTCTTCCTCTCTTGCTGTTTGTTTGGTTTCTTCGATAATTTCTTTTGTGGGACTGAAGTCTTTATTTTTATGTACAAAACTCTGCAAATACTTTTTAGAATAGGGAAATAAAATTTCGTGGACGAAGCTGATTGATGTCGTTGTTCCTTCGATGTCCATTAAAATATATTTCATGGGTTGTAACTCACATCAATTCCAGAATTTGTATAACAAGGAGTCCATCCTTCAGTATTTGAAAAAATGCGAATGGCCTTCACGAAGTAGTCTGGAGCAAGATCAAACCAATGACGAAAATTCTTAGGAACAGACATGAAATCACCTCGCTCGCAAGTAACACACAAAATATCATCATTATCCAAGTGAAACCAAAACTTACCCTTTCCATCAACAAAGAAGCGAATTTCATCTTCGTTATGAGTATGCTCTCTCATGAACTTCTCTCTGATGAGTAAGAGATTTTCTGTTTGAGGGTGAACGTTGATGACATCAGCGGTTTTATAGCCATGTTCAGCCATGAAAGGGTTTAATTCGTGAGCATAGGCTTCAAGAATTTCTTCTTGAGTGGATTCGCTGGAAAGAGTAGCGGTCGCTTGCCATTTTGCAATCATAATTCCGTGCTTATTTAAAATGCTTTGAATCGATAAAAAGTCGGTGATTGTTTTCCCTTCACGAGCAATAAGTAGTGTTGCCATTAATAGCCTCTGCGAGAATTAAGATAATATTTAAAGATATACTCAAAAACTTCTAGATGTCTTTTAGCCTCTTCGACACTATCACCCCAAACATAGACACCATGTCCTCTTAAAAGAAGACCATAATTATTTTCCTGAGAGAGAATGGCCGGCTTAATTTGTTCGGCAAGTTGGGCGATGTCTTGAGTATTTTCAAAACATGGAATATTAATTTTTAAGTCGTGAGTCTTGATCCCCTTAAAGCCTTTTAAAAGTTCTAGTCCTTCAATGGTGGCAAAGGGCTTTGCGTAAAAAAGATCAGCAAAAAGAAGTGAGTCAAGGAGGTGGCTATGTAGAACGCAATTGGCCTTTGTAATTTGATAAATGCTTAAATGGATATCTGTTTCATCTGAAGATTTTCGTCCGGCAGATTTATAATCAGGATGCATTTGTCTCGTTTGATAGTAAACAGGTAAAAAATTGTGTTCTGAAAATTGACTTTTATCGATTCCAGATTCTGACACCAGGGCGATGTCTGGACTCGTCATGGATCGAAGTGAGTAATTTCCACTGGTCGCAGGATTGTGTCCTAAGCCATTCATTATGCGCACCAAGCAGGCGAGTTTTTTCATCTCTTCATAATCTTGAGCGCTAATAATAAAGGTCACTTTGTTACCTGCAAGTTAAGTTTTTACTCTATATAGTAAATCTTACTTTTTTTGGCCATCACTATGTAGTAAAGATAGAGAAATAAGCATGTTTATTTTTATAAAAGGGTTCCATGAAGTCGTTCAACCATACCGTATCAAATTTTAAAGAATCTATTTTTTCAACCATGACTAAACTCGCACTTGAGAATCAAGCCATTAATCTCTCTCAGGGATTCCCTGATTTTGATGGACCAGAATGGATTGTTGAATTGGCCCAGAAGGCGCTGAAAGAGGGAAAAAATCAATATGCACCTTCTCCGGGAATTTTACCTTTAAGAGAGGCCATAGCGAATAATTATAAACGCTTTTACCAATTAGATTACGATCCTCTAAGTGAGATCGTCGTTACCGCAGGAGCGACAGAGGCAATTTTTTGTACGGCGATGGCGCTTATTAATGCAGGTGATGAAGTTGTTATTTTTGAGCCCTTTTATGACTCTTATTTAGCGGCATTGCAGATGGCCGGAGCAAAAGTCATTCCCGTAACACTACATGCACCTGATTTTTCTTTTAATCTAGCTGAATTGAAATCGGT
The DNA here is from genome assembly GCA_018060625.1 of Bacteriovorax sp. Lineage (GTDB taxonomy): Bacteria > Bdellovibrionota > Bacteriovoracia > Bacteriovoracales > Bacteriovoracaceae > Bacteriovorax. The sequence continues at coordinate 39,075 of JAGOVS010000001.1, forward strand.
TATAAATTCTAAGACAAAGATGATTATTTTAAATAACCCCCATAATCCGACAGGGAAAATATTTTCTCAAGATGAGATTAGAGAGCTTTCGGAATTGGCCGAAAAATTTGATTTTTATATTCTTTCTGATGAGGTTTATGAGTTCCTAACTTTTAATCAACCCCATATTCCAACAGCAGCATTTGGAAACTTAAAAAGCAGAACGATTACGATTTCTTCAACAGGGAAAACTTTTGGACTAACAGGTTGGAAAATTGGTTGGGCCTGTGCTCCCAAAGAAATCATAAAGGTCATTCATAACGTCCATCAATTCACGACTTTTTGTGTCGCCCATCCCTTGCAAGTGGCCATGGCAGAAGCACTTTTGAAAATGGATGATTATCTACTTAGTTTTCAAAAAGCCTACCGAGAAAAAAGAGATTATCTTGTCACTCAATTGAAGAGTTGTGGTTTTGATGTCGTTGAACCGGCCGGAACTTATTTTGTTATTGCTCTTCTTAAACCTCATGAAAATGATGTCGAATTTTGTCAGAAGCTAATTTTGGAAAAAGGAGTGGCGGCGATTCCAACTTCAGCCTTTTACATGAAATCAGATGAAGGCCAGCGGATGATCCGTTTCTGTTTTGCTAAAAAAGGGGAGACTTTGCAAAAGGCCATTGAAAGACTTGCTCCGTAACTATATGAATTAATTTGGTTTCTTGGTGAGACTTTTTTGCTCAAGTTTTCTTGAGAATACGTCGATATGTTCATCAATATGAAATCAATCGTCAAAAATCCATTTTTCTACAGCTGCCTCATTTTTGGAGCGCTATTGGGTCTAAGTTTTCCCATTCTTTTCATTTTTCTCGACTTAAAACAACTGGGGCTCGATTTTAAATTTAATAACATGTATGAGGTTTTTAAAAGCCAAAATATTTATGTGTTTAGTTCGATTCTCTTCCCATTACTCTTTAGTGCAATCGGCGGACTTTATTTTTACATTACGACTCAAAATAAATTATTAGGTAAGGGGCGAAGTTACATTAATAATATTTTAAATTCTCTTAATGACTGTATCATTGTGACTGATTCTGAGGGAGTCATTCAATACTCCAATCAAGCGTGGAGTGTTCTTTATGAGAATGAGAAAAAATCATTTGAAGAACTTTTAGGAATTACGCATTTAAATACGGTTTCGCGAGGGAAGTTTATTGAACTCTCTTTCATTGCTAGTAATGGTGAAAAAAGATTTATGAACTATATTGTCTACAAACTAAATAATCAAAGTCATTCGAAGGAAGATGATCATTACATTTTATCTATTAGAGACATCGATGACGTTAAGAAAAATGAACAAATTATTGTCTCTCAACGAGAACAACTTTTTGAAGCATCTAAGTTGTCAGCTCTCGGAGAGATGGCCTCTGGTTTTGCCCATGAAATTAATAATCCTCTCGCTATTATCAAAGGGAAATTAACTCTCACTGAGCGCGAGGTAAAAAAAGATGAAATTAATAAAGATTCAATTTTTAAAAATTTAGAAACGTGCAAAGTAACAGTGGATCGCATTACGAAAATCATTGTGGGTTTAAGAAATTTGGCCCATGGATCAATTGAATTAGAGAACGAGAAAATTTCGGTGAAAGATCTTATTGAAGATGCAGTTGTTATGGCCACCTTGAAAATGAGTGGGAAAGGAATTGATTTTGTTGTCGATATCCAAGCAGTTGAAAATGAGGCCCTTTCATGTAATCGCATACAGATTTCGCAAGTTTTGATTAATCTATTGGGTAATGCTATCGATGCAATTGAGAATTTGGAAAATCCATGGTTGAAGTTCTCGGTAGAAGCCTATGAGAGTGAAATAAAATTTATTATCACTGATTCTGGAAATGGCATTCCGATGGAAGTCCAAAAGAGAATGTTCGATCCTATGTTTTCAACAAAGCCAGTGGGGAAAGGAACTGGGTTGGGTCTAAGTATCACACGTGCGATTATTGAAAAGCATCAAGGTAAGATACAAATTAATAATAACTGTCCAAATACTTCATTTGAAATTCTTCTTCCAAGAGAATCAGTTGTGGAAGTCAAGGCCGCATAAATCAAAAAATCATCGTCCGATAACAGCACCGGCATTGGTATTAATCGATGTAAGTGTTGAGCAATTAATTTGGGGGCATTCTTTAAGAAGGATTGATGTAAAGGTCCCCTGACAGAAATTAGAACCACGCATTTCTATAAGTGATTTTTTAATGATGAGAATATTCACTTTAGGACATTGAGCACTGATAGAGTTGATAATCTCGCTGAGATCAGCGGAAAGCGCTAGGTTTGCAGATAAAGTGAATATCAACAGAAGAGATTTAAGCATATACTACTATAAGACATCTAGATCTTTTTTTCGTCAAATAAATAGTTTAGATAAAGTGGCTTTGTGGACTCTTTTTAAAAAAGAGTCCACAAAGCCACAGATTAATTATTGTCCATAAAAATTTTCTTCATAATATTTCCAGACCAAACTCTAAAACGCTCTATGTAAGTATAGGCGGCTGGAATGACTACTAATGTAAGGAGCGTAGAAGAAATAAGACCTCCAATCACAGCAATCCCCATAGAAGTTCTCTGCTTAGAGGCTTCATTTAAGCCAATCGCCAAAGGTATCATTCCAGCAATTAGGGCAAATGAAGTCATCAATATAGGACGTAGTCTTGATTTTCCTGAGGCAATGATAGCATCGTAGAGACTTAGCCCTTGTTGAACTTGTTGATTTGCATAATCGACAAGAAGGATCGAGTTTTTGGTGGCCACTCCCAAAAGCATAATACATCCAATCATGGAGAATAAATCAAGAGAGGCACCCGTTGCTCCGAGTGCATAGAAGGCCCCACACATGGCCAAGGGAAGAACGAGCATGATGGTGAGTGGAGTAACAAAAGATTCATAAAGAGATGCGAGAACAAAATAAATGAACATAATCCCAAGTCCCGCGGCCACCATCATATTAGTCATGAGTTCTTGAAAATTCTCAGCCTGACCAACGAATTGGTATCGCATATTACTCGGAAGCTTAATTTCGTCGTTCATAATGCGTTTTATATCCTCAATGGCCCCTCCCATTCCAGGTCCCTCTGGAGCAATGTCAGCAGAGATTTGAACATAACGGCCTCTATCCTGACGGTTGATATTAGCGGGACCAGTTGTTTCAAAAGGAGTCGTGACATGACTTAATTTAATAAGTGAATAATTTATATTCGGCACGTAGGTGACATCGTAGGCTTTTTTAAGGTCGCGTTGGTCAGCTTGCAAGCGAACTCTAATGTCGTATTCTTCTCCTGATTCGCGAAAGACCGCAGCTTTAGTTCCTTCAATCATGGTGCGAAGTTCACTTCCCATGAGCGTTGTTGAGATCCCTAATTGCTCTGCTTTTCGTCTATTTGGAATAACTTGAAATTCTGGTTTCCCTGGACGATTTGAGGTATCAACATCTTTTAGTGCTGGGTGGTTTTTTATTTTATCAAATAGCATCGTTGAATATTTTTGAATTTCTTGTATATCATCGCCAATGATATTGATGTTAAAAGGTCTCTGTCCTCCACCAACGCTATCAATGTCTTTGACGGCCGGGTTGGCAAAAGCAAAGGGTTTTAATTGTCCTCTGAGAGTTTCTTTAAACTGAGAGGTGGAAATTTTTTTACGCATCTTTGCCGGCACAAGGTTGACGAAAATGCTCGCCTTTTCAGGTTGCCCATTGGCATCACCGACAGTGAGAACAGTATTGAGAACTTCTTTGTTTTTTCTAACCAAGGCCTCAACTTGAGTTGCAACAGTGTTCATTCCTTCCAAACTTGTTCCCGGTCGAAGATCTATGGAGACCATGAATTCTCCAGTGTCTTGTGGAGGAAGAAAAGTTTTTGGGACATGTTTGAGTGCTAGAAAGCTAGCAAGAAAAATAATAAGCGATCCAGTCAAGATGATGAGAGGGCGCTTTAAGGTAAATTTTAAGACTCCAACATAAATATCTTCAAGCCAATTTTGAAACTGGTTAAAAAATTCAAGGAGGGCACCAAGGGTGTGATCGTAAAATCCCTTTTTCACTTTTACATGGCCAGGTTCATGATGCTCAATTTTACCAGCAAAATAAGCAGAGAGCATTGGGGCCATTGTGAGAGCATCAAAAAGAGAAATGATGAGTGCGAAACAAACGGTCAAGCCGAACTCTTTAAAAAATTGTCCAACAACTCCATCAAGGAAGGCGATAGGTCCAAAAACGGCAATAACAGTTAAAGTCGTCGCGACAACAGCAAGGGTGACTTCGTTTGTCCCTTTAATGGAAGCAGTGACGGGATCGGCGCCCATTTCGATATGGCGAAAGATATTTTCTCGAACAACAATGGCATCATCTATTAAAAGACCTACAGCAAGAGAGAGTGCGAGAAGTGTCATGATATTAACAGTAAAACCTGCGGCCCCTAATAAGATGAAAGCTCCTAGTAGTGAGTTGGGAAGTGCCAGACCCGTGATGATCGTAGAGCGCCCAGAACCAAGGAAGAAATACACAACAATAATGGTGAGAATGACACCAAATATGATTGTTTCGTAAACATCATCTACGTTCGCTTTGATTTGTTTTGCCCCATCACGGACAACTTCAAGACGAATTTTACCTTCATCTTTGAGGGATTCATTAATTTTAATGGCCTTCTTTTTTATTGCTTCGGCAACACCGATAGTGTTTGATCCTGATTGTTTATAAATTGAAAGAAGTATGGCCTTCTTCCCGTTAAAATAACCATAACCCTTTCTTTCTTCTAACGAATCTTTTACAAGGCCCACATCTTTTACCGTTACAGGTATGTCATTGCCTATAAAATTAATAATGGTGGATTCAATTTCATTGATCGTTTTATATTCTCCGAGTGTCCTAAAGACGGAGTCACTCAAAGAGTCTGAAACAGTTCCTGCTGGAATGTTTTGACCAGAGATTTGAAGTCGACTGGCCACTTGAGACGCAGATATCTCTCTTGACTTAAGTTTATTCCGATCTAATTCGACTTTAATTTCACGCTTGCGTCCACCAACGATGTTAACAAGTCCTACTTGGTTGACCTGCTCAAATTGTGGTTTGATTTTTTTATCAACAATTTGAAAAAGTTCACCATCCGGTAAGTCTGACTGGATTGCAATTGTGACTATCGGCTGATCGGCCGGATCAATTTTTCTAATAACTGGCTCTGTGATGTCTGAAGGCAATTTTTTTCTTGCCGCAGAAACTTTATCACGAACTTGTTGTTCGGCGTATTTGACATCAGTACTAAGATTAAATTCAGCTATAATAACAGAAACATTCTCTAAATTATTTGAAGAGAGTTTTTTTAAGCCAGGAACATTGGAGAGTTCTTCTTCGTATACTTTTGAAACTAATGTCTCTACTTCTTCAGGTCCGGCACCTGGGTAAACAGTCGTAACCGTTACAATGGGAAAGGTTACATTGGGAAAAAGATCAACGGGCATTTTTCGAAGTGATAACCATCCTACCACGAGTATGACAATAACAATACATGTGATAAAGACTGGCCGTTTTATTGATAGGCTGGCCAAATTCATTTAGTACCTCCGGCACTGTAAGCTTTTAGTTGTGAATATATGTTTAAAATATTTGTTTCGCTCTGGATTCTTGCAAGTTCTGATTGGGCGTAGTCTTGTTCAAAATTTAAAACTTGAAAGGTCACGGTTCGCCCCCTATTGAGTCGATCTCTCTCATTATGGGCCTTGATTTTCTGAGCCTCTTCGATTTTTTCAATTAATACTAGTTTTATTTTAGCATCTTCAAATTTCGCAGAGAGATCATTCCATTGTTGATCTTGTTCAAAAAGTTTTCTTTGATAATTCTGTTCAGCTGCCATTTGATCTTTCTTGTATCCAGAAATATTGTCTGAAGTTGTTCCGAAATCGAGAGGGGCCATAAAGCGGATGCCTATTGCTTTAGTGTCATGATCTGTTTGCATTGAACGAGTAAGAGCTTTTCCAGTTTCCATGCTTCGCCCGTTAAGAGCGTAGGATCCATAAAGCTCTAAAGTCGGTTTATTTTTTTCCATGGAGATTTCAGCATTCGCCTTTGCTATTTTTTGGAGCTCAATGGCCGCCTTAGTGTCATCTCGAAGTTCAGCTTTCATGGGTAAGGCAAGGGACTTAAGTTTAGAGGAGTCGACGGATTCCAATTCTTCCGTAAATTCACTTCCATCAATTCCTCTCAGTGAATTAACTAAGCGTTCAAGATTTTTTAATTCCTGAAGAGTGCTTTTAAGTTCGTAATCACGGGCCTTGACATTTGCGTCTGATTGCAAAAAATCGGCACTTTCAGCAAGTCCATTTTTGAGACGATTGTGGTTCCAAGTTCTAATTTTTTGAGCGCGCTCTAGGCTTTCTCTTTGAACAACGACAACTTTTCGAATTTGAGAGAGCGACCAGTATAGCGATTCTGCCTGAGCAAGGGTTGCTTTCATTTTAAAATTCTCAGAATGCTTTGATGCCTGGGACTGTGAAGTGAGGATTGTTTCAAGGGATCTTGTCTCACGTCCCCAAAAATTTCTCCATAAAGACTGAGAAAGCTCAAGGCTCGCGATTCCGTCATGAAAATCATTGAGTGGTAAAAAAGAGGGGCTCGCATTATGAATTTTAGTGTGAGAAAAATTGTAGGCTAATCTTCCCTGGAGGCCAGTACTAAACTGTTGCGACAGACCTGCAGTAAAGAGGGTGTAATCTGTTTGATCTCCTTGTGCATTGGCATTCGTTGTTGGCTTTTTATCTATTGCCGTTTTAGCTTCCGCAAAGATATTGGGTTTAAAGAGAAGTTTGCCCTCATTGGCCCTTAAGTCAGCGGCTTCAATTGTGAGTTTACTGCCCACGAAGGATTGATTTTTTTCTTGTACCTGTTTGAGAAAATCCACAAGAGTTAATTGAGTCCCAAAAGTTACCGATGGGAAAATTATCACAAGGCTCAGCAGCGCACGAGCATGAAAGAGGTTCATATTATTACTCCTGAATTTTTAATCCATCAAAGAAGATGGAGATCATATTATTGATATATAGTTCTGCATATTTTGGATCTTTGAGTGTTTTTTTGAAATATCTCTCTCCAACGTGATCGAGTCGTAATGAGGTTGTCAGACTATGAAAAAAGAGAGAGGTGATCGTCATTGAATCAATATCACTTCTAATGAGACTTTTCTTTTTAGCATCTTCAAAAACATCAACAAGCGTTGAATAGACTTTTAAAAATGTTTCTTGAAAGATGTCGTCGATCAGTGGATTTTCATTTTCAATTTCTCGACAAATCATTTTGGTGGTGTGCATGTTGGCCAAGCCTTCGTTAAGAAAGTCTTCACAAAAAAGCTTCAGTCTTAATTTCAATTCATCGATTGAATTGGCATGAGTAAGAATCTTGGAAGCCGAATGAAGACGAGTTTCACCAAAAGTTTTGAAACATTCACGATAAAGTCCTTCTTTTCCGCCAAAATGATATTTAATCGCACTTACGTTAGCGCCAGTTTCGTCACAGATGTCGCGAATAGAAGATCCAGCAAAACCCTTCTCACAAAAATGTTTTCGTGCGGCATCGAGAAGTTGATTCTTGGTGTTTTCTAAAAGTGAGTCTTTCCTTGTAAAAAAGAGACACGCTTTTTTGTTTTCTTTTAGGGGCATCAAATTAACCTCAGAAATGACAAGTTAAACTAGCTAGCCTACGTTAACATGAATGTTTAAAATTTTAAAACGATTGTTTGAAACTTTGACGTTGTCTAAGCAAAATCGAGCCGTTGCGCGCTGCTTTATTGATGTCCTTTTTCCCTTATTTGTTTATAGACCCTAATGGCTAGCAGTAAAACCGCGATAAAAAGCAGGAGCCCAACAATGCCATAGAACATACTCAAAACGTCCTTTAAGACCACTAAAAAAACGATGGCCACAAGGAAGAGGGTAGAAATTTCATTAATAATTCTCAACGCCATTGGGGAGTAAGAAATTTGATTTCTTTGTTGTTGTTTGAAAATGCTACCTAAGAAAAAATGGTAGAGGTAAAGAGCTAAGACAAAAATGAATTTGAGCACTAACCAAGTATGCTCAGCTATTGGCCAAAATTGTGCAACTAGCGCAGATCCAAACATGAGAACAGCAATGGCCGAAGGCCAAGTAATTCCATACCAAAGTCTTCGTTGCATGATTTTAAATTGGGCCTGGAGAATTTCTCTCTCGTTTGATTTTTTGCTTTCAGCTTCTGCAAAATAAACGAAGAGCCTAGGCATATAGAAAAGACCCGCAAACCAGGTCACAATTGAGATGATGTGGAGAGATTTAAAAATCAAGAAGTTCATAATTTCTGAATTTTAGGATAGATTATAGCTTATGAATAGAGTGTTTTATATTTTTCGTCACGGTGAAACTGATTGGAATCGACAAAAACGGTGTCAGGGACACACCAATACTCATTTAAATGATAATGGGCTTGAGCAAGCGGAGATGTTGTCTCAGAAGATGCTGGATTTCCCACTAGATATTGTTGTTTCTAGCGATCTGTCCCGGGCCCTCAAGACGGGAGAGAAAGTGGCCTTTAAAAAGGGGATTCCTTTAACGGTTGATGCTCGATTGCGAGAGATGAGTTATGGAGAGGCGGAAGGATTGCTTTATGAAGAGGCTATAGAGATCTATGGGGCCCCTTTGTGGCAAAGGTTTCAGTGTTTCAATAAAGACAATGATCATGTTTGTTTTCCAGGTGGAGAAACGCGCAAAAATGCCAGGGAAAGATTCCATCAAGTCCTCATGGAATTAATAGAAACGACTAATCACAGATTTATCGGCATAAGTACTCATGGAGGGGCCCTGAGAAATATTCTTCATAGCTTTTTACCAGAGGAATTTGATCAGTTACCAATCCCAAATTGTGTGGTTTATAAATGTGTATATCTATCTAATGAAAAAAAATTTCAAGTAGATCCAAACCCAATTTAAATAGTCAGACAAAATTTGCCGTTTTTCTAGACTGAGTTGATCCTAATGTGAAAAATCGTTTAGACTAAAGGGAGTGAGGTTTCAGGATGAAATTAAAAAGTTTTACACTTCTCTTCGGAATGGTTTCGTTAAGTCTTGTTCAGGCGGCTCAAAAGAATCGTTGCGATTTTATCGATGCAGCTTCTGTCGAGCTGATAAAAAAATGCCAGTCAGAGCATGGCCTTTCTGCCTATGCAAAAGAGCAAAATGAGAAAAAAAGCTTAGACCTGGCCACTTCTCAATCTGCTACGGCAGAAGAAGCTAAGCAAAAAAGTAATTTAGAAATAAAAAAATTTGGTAAAGATGAGCTTCTTGAGGCCAGCTATGGGAAACCATTCATTGCCGTTAGGATTGATTACCGGACTCGTCCAGCAAAAGAGAAAAGAATTACGGAAGGAAGTGCTCTCTGTAAGTATTTAGGGTTTGAGAAATCCATTAAGGCAGAGTTTTCTGAAAATCTCAGTCCTGAGATCGTTGATAAAAAAGGGTTAATTATAAATACAAGCTTAATCGGTCAAGCGAGTAAAGAGCCAGATCTTTACTCAGATGAAGAGTTAAAGTTTGAAGCACGAACATATGTTTCTATATCATGTGTGAAAAGAAAAGATGCTAAGTTGGAAGGCTCTGACAATGTAATGAAAAAATTTACGGAAGAGACCAGTATTGTATCTGTAGGTCGAGTTGGGGCAACTAATCCACAGAAAACGGAAGTTGATGATCGTTCTCGAGAGGGAAAAGAAGATTCAGCCTATGGTTATAAGCGGCCAGAATACATGAAGGATGGAGCAGGGGCTGCAGCAAAATAATTACTTATTTTTTTCTTTTTCCAGCTCTTGAATTTGGGTAGCAAGATCCTCATTGGCCTTTGTTAAATGCCTGTTGTGTTCACTAATTGCAGCGTCTTGTTTTTTTATTTTCTCGTTCAGTTGATTCATTTTTCGAGTAGCATTGTCGGCATCAATCTGTAGGGAACTAGCTTCTTCTTTTAGTTCACTATCAAGAGGTTTTTTTCTGGATTTTTCTTGGGCAGCTTGCGCTCTTTGGGTGTAATTGTCAGCACTATTTTTTTCCATACGCAATTGTAGTTCAAGTGTCTTTTTTTCACTCATTGCTTTTTGAAGACCTGAACTTTGTTCTTCAATCCATTTTTTAGTATTACTTACTTCGGCCGTTAAGCGATGAGTTGCCCCTTCGCTCGAGCGAGCAAGGTTGGGAAGATCTCTTTTTCCGGTTTGCTGTCTGACGTATTCTGGGACACGATCGAGATAGTGATTAAGCATGTCACTTTCTTCTTTCGTTAAATGCTTAAGTGATTTTATATAATCACTTCCACCTTTAGCGTTTATTTCATCAATAAAAGTTTGTCCGGCCTTCAGGGCCTGGGAATCAATAAAACCACTGTCTGTTTTGTAGGCCAGCATTCTACGCAAGTCCTTAACGTTAACTTTTGAGTCAGGAAGAACTTTTCCCATGGTGGCAGTTACACTGCTGTTGGTATAACGAACAGTGTAGTCTTGTGCGTGCATGCGATTAACATCAGTGATTCCTAAGTCATGAGATTGGGATTCTTTTTGTTTGGTATTAAATTGACTACGACTTAGGTTATCTCTCTGATTAAGGTCCTCGACATTGGTTGTATGAATAACCTGAGGAGGAGGAGTTTTTACAGCAGCAGGAGTCGGTATTGTCGGTGTTGCTGCGACTGAGGGTTTTGGAGTTGGTTGAATCACTGGACGCTCTCCGGTGATTCGCTCAATTTCATCTGCATGTTTTTTGGCAGCATCATTATGTCTTGTTAAGGTTCGTTCAAGTAGCAATGACTTATTTTTTGCTTCTGCCAAATCGCTGCGTAAAAAGCTGGCATCATCTCTTAGTTCAGCATTTAAAGGATATCGATTCGCAAGATCTTCGGCCGCTTTTGCTTTTTGCTCTAGACTCTGAATTGATCCTTGTGAAGATTTTAACTGTATCTCGGTGATTCGCTTTTCTTGCAATGATTTTTCAAGGGCACTTCTTTGCTCTGATTCCCAGGCCTTTGCACTGGCCGCTTCACTTTTTGCTTTGTGTTCCGCCCCTTCGCTCGAGCGAGCAAGGTTGGGAAGATCTCTTTTTCCGGTTTGCTGTCTGACATATTCTGGGACACGATCGAGATAGTGATTGAGCATATCACTTTCTTCTTTCGTTAAATGTTTAAGTGATTTTATATAGGCACTACCACCTTTAGCGTTTATTTCATCAATAAAAGTTTGTCCGGCCTTCAGGGCCTGGGGATCTATGAAGCCGCTGTCTGTTTTGTAGGCCAGCATTCTACGCAAGTCCTTAACGTTGACTTTGGAATCCGGAAGGACTTTTCCCATGGTGGCCGCGACACTGCCGTTGGTATAGCGAACAGTGTAGTCTTGTGCGTGCATGCGATTAACATCAGTGATTCCTAAGTCATGAGATTGGGATTCTTTTTGTTTGGTATTAAATTGACTACGGCTTAGGTTTTCTCTCTGATTAAGGTCCTCGACGTTGGTTGAATCATAGGTGCGATTAGGTACTTTGGTGGCAGGTAAATTTGCTAAGGCCTGATTCGTGTTAGGAATTTCTTGTTTTTTCGGTATAACTGGCCGCTCGCCACTCACTCGCTCTATTTCACTTGCATATTTATTTGCGGCTTCATCATGCTTTTTGAGTTGTTGTTCTAGCTGAAGGGCCTTTTGTTTTTCTTGGTTTGCATCTATACGCATAGAGCTCGCATCAGATCGCAATTCAGAATTGAGAGGATTTCTTCTTGCCACTTCTTCAGCTTCCCGTGCTTTTTGCTCTAAACGCAAAGTGGATCTCTGAGAAAGTGTTAGATCAAGTTCCAAGGTTTTTTTACTATTGAGTGTTTGCTCCAATCCTGCTCTTTGTTCAGCTTCCCAGGCCTTTGCACTGGCCGCTTCACTTTTTGCTTTGTGTTCCGCCCCTTCGCTCGAGCGAGCAAAGTTAGGTTGATTTCTTTTTCCTGGTTGTTGCCTGACGTATTCAGGAACGCGATCGAGATAGTGATTGAGCATATCACTTTCTTCTTTCGTTAAATGCTTAAGTGATTTTATATAGGCACTACCACCTTTAGCATTAATTTCATCCACAAAGGTTTGTCCAGCCTTCATGGCCTGTGGATCAATGAAGCCACTGTCTGTTTTATAGGCCATCATTCTTTGCATTGCTTGATAATCAACTTTTGAATCAGGGAGGATTTTATTCATGGCCTTTGCAACATCTCTCGTTGAGTAACGAACAGTATAATCTTGAGCTGCAATAAGGTTATGGTCAGTGATTCCTAAGCGTCCAGCTTGTGACTGTTTTTTATTATCATTGAAATCTCGTCTGCTTAAATGTTCACCTTGGTTAAGCGCTTCGACATTCGTTGAGGCGATTGAAGGGGCCGAAGCATTATTGTTTTCAACCTCTCGCTTAATTTTTAGTTCCCGGAGTTTTGCTTGATCTGCACTAATTCGCAATGAACTCGCTTCGGAGTTGAGTGTAGAATTAAAAGGATTATTTCGAGCGACTTCTTCTGCACGATTTGCTTCTATCTCAAAGCCTCGTGTCCTTACTTGAGCAGTTCTTAGTTGCTCATCAAGAGCAGGGCTATTAGTAGGGCTTGGGGTTCCTACTTGTCTAGCTGGTGACGGAGGTTGAGGCGAAGTCGGAGTAGGTCGTGGGCCTTGTGCCGTTAAGCGAAGCACGGGATCTTCTGGTTTTTTAGGTGTGGGAACGACTTGAACTTCAGCTGGTCTTGTTGGTTTTACCGAGCTTGCAGAAAGGGCAGGACTTTCCGAATCGACTTCAACTTCTCTGGCAGGTGACGTAGGTTGAGTGGGAACGGCTTTAATTTCAGCTTCAGCTCGAGCTTCAATTAAGGGAGGAGGGGAGTCTGTATTTAAGACTTGAGGAGATGTGCCTTGAATAGCTCTATTTTCTTCTGCAAGGGGGGGCATGGACTCATCAGTTGATCGAGTCGTCTCGTCTGGATTAGGATTAGGACCATTTGATTTCTTTTCAGCTTGAACGACGGCACTTTTTTCTTTTCTCAAAGCTTTAGAGAGTTTTGTTTCAAAGGCCGCTTCTTTGGCAAGTAAAGCAGAGGCCAGGGCAATGGCCCGGGTATTTTTTGCCAATCGGCCCGCAGTCTTTCTCACCTTTTGAGTCGCATTCTTAGTTGTCTCGGCCGCTTTGAGAGTAATGTCTTCGGCCTTTTTCATTTTTTTTAAAACGGCCGCACCCGATTTTGATTTATTTAAAAGAGCAGCAATTTCACCTGCAGCTTTACCATTTCGAAAAAGTTTGATTGCTTTTAAGACGCCTCCCAGATCTGCTAGGCCACCAAGGATATCTCCAGTGACCTCACAAATATATTGGCTTTTTTCATAATCATTTAGGCATTGATTAAAGACATTACCCCTGCTGGTTAAAAAGCCATCAACTGATGAGGCCATATTCATCATAAACTGATCTCGGGCGTCGTCGTTAGTGACCAATTCTTTGACTGCTGAATAGGCACCCATAGCTTCTGCAGCTGATGCTTTCATTGTTTCAAATGGTGATGAAATGAATTTTGCTCCAAATTGAAAACCGGAAGCAACACCAGAGCCCATAGCTTTGATTCCTTCCCATATGCCAAGAATCATTCTTTTTGCCATGTTGGCCGTACAGGCAAGGATACCTTTTATGCCTAAAGAGCCACGATCAACTGTTTTTTCAACACACTCAGCATGGGAAATATCAGGATAAACAGCATAGACGGCACCGCTGTCAGGCTCATTTTTTTTCCCACAACATAAATTTTCTTTGGCTTCTTCAGCTGTTTGGGCCAAATGAGCAGCTGCCGATTTTTTACTGTTTGGATTTTGGGTACAATTGCGAATATCATCATCATTATCGCTTAATTTGTCAGCGATGATTTTTAAATCATTTCTAAGTTCAGTTTGAAGATTTTTTAAATATTGGCCACTTTTTTTAAATTCTTTCCAGGTAGACTCTGGGCATTCTGGTGGGCGTGTCTTGGGAACTTTAAAGTCACTATTGCTAGGGTCCTTGGGATTTTTAGGAACAAAGCATTTTTCTCGTTTGCCTCTTTCTGCCCAATACGTTGAAGCATCATCTATTCCTTTTACGTAGAGACTGTGTAGACAAGAGGTCTTAGCTTCAAAGCCCTTAGAGCTGTTAATGAGACTGCTTTTTAAATCAGATCGTATTTTTTGAAAATTGTATATTTTTTCTGCAGGAGAGCTTGTGTCAAAATCTCCTTTGTAGAGGTATTCTTTCGGCGTAATGATTTTACTGCAGTCAGGAGCGGCCGAAAATGCTGACAATGAAAAGAATAGAAATGCAACCCAAACGAAAAATTGAACTTTCATTTAGTAATCACTTGATTGACTTTTACATTTTCAAAGTCTTTGAGAGCATCTTTAAAGATATCTGATTGCTCTTCATTCGAAGTCCAACGTAATGAGGTTAGTAGCGTTTCTCCTTTAACAATATAGAATTTTTCGATTAGAAAATAAGTTGATTTACCAAGAACATAGCTTGTTTTTAAGTGCAGTACACTCACATTTTTTTCTTTTGTCAGTTTTTTCCCAATGAGAGTCGTTTCAACATTCATCATTGAAAAAATTGTCGATTTGCCAGCTAGGATATGTTCGATAAGCTTATCTAAGGAATGCTGTTTAATAACTTCTGAAAAATCAGAATCGATATAGGTAAAAGTCATAACCAGTTTTGGATAATCTTTTAAAGTGTATGAAGTGATTCGATCTTCAAGCGCCATCAAGTCACTTTCTTGCCAATTTAAGCTCTGTTGAAGATTGTAGGAAAGCTTGATTTCACTCGCGTTTACTTTTGCAAGACAAAACAGAAGAGTCATGTACGCGATTAATATAATGGAGGTTTTGCACTTCATTCTCACTATTCGACATGAATACCGAAAACTTTAACGCAATTTGTTTTATGGGCCAGTTGTTAAATTCACTTATAACTGAGGTCGAAGTGGCCCTTAAAGAAGATTTTAAAGCATAAAAACCAACTAAACCTGACAGCTAAGACCGTAAACTTTACTTTTTTAATCAGTCTTTATATTTAAAAGGTATCTAGTAACGAAAACCAGGAGTCTTTATGAAGATGGTCTTTGCTTCTCTTTTTCTGGCCACTGCTCTTTCAGGTCAATTAATTGCTTCGACAGATGTTCATTCAGTGATCATTCAAAACGGTGAAACAAGCGAGGCATTCAACTTAAATACTATTGTCATGCGCACAGAGTATCGCTACGAAGATGTCCAATCGACTTGTTATGACAGAGTGTTTGATGGTTATCGTACAGTATGTGATAACTTCATGGGGGTGAACCAATTGAACAAAAATATGTCTGTTAATGAAGTTGGTCCTCACCCAGCGCCTGGGCCACATCCAAGAGATCCAAGAGATCCACCTCCAGAAACAAAGCCAGGACCTTCATACCCAAGAGATCCAGATCCTACGCCATATCCCTCTCCATACCCAGATTATCCAAGAGAGCGCAGATGTTATCAAGAAGCTGTCTACCGTGACGTGGTCTATTCTTGTATTAAAAGAATATCTGTCCCCTATGAAGTTTTTGATCACAATGCTTCAGCAAATGTGAATGTCAAAATTTCTTCTCCACCGGCCAGTAAGCCTCAAAGCCGCTATTGTGGAATCGACTTTATTTTAAATGGAGACATTCTCTCTGCTAAAAATACATGCCCAGAATATATAGCGACAGCACAAGTAAATAGAAATGGTAGTGGGTATTCGACTAATTATTCTTACGCCATTAATCTGTTTGATTCTGAAAAAGTCTTGGCCCCTTTGGCCGGAGGTCTTTCTAAAATGCGTGTAGAGGGAAATACTCTGATTGCGAGGGTAGGAAATATTTCAGAAGCTAAAAACTTTAGTTTGAAATTATTTGTTCAGAGAAAGCGTATCCTAAAAAGTGATATCGTTATGATCAACCGAAAATTGACCCAGAGTGAATTCACTTACCAGGCCGTTGATGAGAGAACGGGATTAGTAAAGATTAATTTAAGTAAGTTAGTCGGAAGCCTGTCAGAGCGCAAATACACGGTAAGATTATCTCTTGATGTAACACTTCCATCTGGAACGATTATTGATGGACAAAATCTTCCCAACTTGCACCAAGAAGAGTCAGTAACAATAAAGAATTAGTTTATTCATGGCAGAGGAGTGAAAAATATCCTCTGCCTTTTTTAGAAAAAAAGATCATTCTACAAATTATTTGCGTCTATGATCAATTTTTGTTTCGATGTTCAGTGGTTTAAACTTGATGTCACAAATTGTGATATCAAGTTTTTCTACTCAATCACCTTTGAGACCAATCTTTTTACGGTTAGGACTCAATTTAGGTGTTAATTTATCGTCAATTTCATCCAGTCTTTGAAAAACAACCTTAAAGAGTTTATTCGTACCATCTTCAAGTTTATCAATTCTTGCGGCCAAATCATTCTCCATTAATAGGAAACTTCTTAATTTAGTAAATGTCCTCATTATCGAAATGTTGACTTGTACTGCTCGCTTAGAATTAAGCACACTTGAAAGCATGGCTACACCGTTTTCCGTAAATACCAATGGCATTTTACGCCTTCCTCCGTGTTTTCCTGCATTTCCCAGAAATGCATAAAGTTCATCAGTCTCTTCTTTAGTAAGTTCGTACATGAAGTCGTCAGGAAATCGCTCAATATTTCTTCTAATGGCCTGATTAAAAATTCTTGTTTCCACCTCATAAAGATCTGCAAGATCTGAATCCAGTATTACTTTTTGCCCTCGAATTATGTAGATCATTTTCTCAATTTTAGCGATATTAATTTTATCCATGAATTCTCCTTTGAAAAGGAGCGAAGAATACGAATAATTAGTCACAATCTCCATTGTGTCTAAATTATAAAATGAGAATATTTCAAATATGAAATGATTAAAGTTCTAGAAGCTATACGCAAGTTTAAATCCTTACTTCATTAAGTTTTCGCTAAAATTCGCCCATTATTTAAGGCACTCTACAACTTTTTTCATTTTGAATGGCATCCTTAATACCTTGATTTAGTAAAATACCCGACAATTCAACTATCATTTTACTAAGGAAGTCCCAATGTTTGTCGATAAGTTTGTTTAGAGATTTAGGGTCACTATGAAAGGCATTTTTCTTTTATTAATCATTGTTGTTATTGTAGCGTCTGGTTGCAATAAACCGATTTCAAAAATCTTCGATGCAGAAGTTAAAGGGACTATTGAATCAAGTATCGTTGAAACGACGGCAGCCCCTATTCCTAAGACTCTCTTCACGGGAGAAGTGATAACAATTCCTTTTTCAGCTGAAGGAGTTAAAAATCCTATCTCAAAAATTGAACTTCAAGCATCCTTTGATGATGGGAAGATCTATACAGTTGTGTCAACAGCTACGGATTTAAGTACTCGCGCCATTAGCTGGACAGTGGGTACAACAGGGGGAACGAAATCCTATTTCCGTGTTAAATTCACTGATTCAACTAATGCTGTTAATTATTCAAACACTTTTGGTCCGGTTGGAGTCTATACAAGAATTGATACGATTGCAGGAATTGATGGATTTGTTCAAAGTTTCAATGGAGAAGGGAGTGATATAAAACTAACTACTCCATACAGTGCCGTCAAAGTTGGAAACTATTTGTATATCGCTGAAGAGACAGATGTGAGACGAATTGATTTAAGTGTTAGTCCTATTAGCTCGATCACTTTTGCGGGTGCACCCATGATAACGGGTAGTGCTGATGGCGTAGGTGAAGCCGCCCGTTTTAGATCGATTCGTGGAATTACATTTGATGGTGATCAATATCTCTACGTTGCTGACTATACAGATAATTGTATTAAAAGAATTAAATTGTCTTCTCAAGAAGTAGAGACTTTCGCGGGGACTTGCTCTCTAACAGGAGGGGCGTCTGTTGCTAAAGCTCCAGTACGCTTAACCACAAGATGGACAGCAACAACGATGCTCGCCAATTGGGAAGATGTTGCAACCAAAACGGCAACGGTAAGAGCTAGTGCTTATAGCTCGACAAATTCATTAGTGGGAATTGGAAATTTTAATACTGGAGGAGGTAACGTCTGTGGTTTTATTCGCGATATTCAGTTTTGGAACCGTTCGTTAAGTGATGCGGAAGTTTATCTGCCAGCATTTTCTTACTAGCTCTATACTCTCATCAAAAAATAGACACTGAGAGTGTCTAAAAAGTAATCACCTCTCATTATATTTCTAATAATTGCCTCTTGTTATAGACTGGCCCCTATTTTGTATGAAAATCTATTGATTGAACCTCAATGGAGTTTTTTATGAAGAATGTGACTAAGTCCTATGCGCAATGTTTGCTGTTAATCGTGATGACTGCATCTTCTTGTGGAAACCCCCATTTAATAAAAAGCGATTTGCTCTCACTCAGTGAAGATGAGTCGAAAACAGTTGATCTAAAAGACAGTATTGATCAGGGCAACACTTTAGTGCAAAAACAACTTGAGGTAGTAAATAAAGAGGGAGGTTCTCTTCTCTCTTTTGGGTCATTACCAAGTAATATTGAAGTCAGTAAAACTCTCATTGTAAAAAATCATAGTGATTCAGATTTACCGCTCAATTTAAAATTTGAGAATGGTCTCGCTTATGATTTTAGTGGAGGCCGTTTCCCTGGGCTTAATGGAAGTTGCACGGAAAAACTAAAGGCACATTCAGAGTGCACTGTAGAAATAATTTTTCGCTCTAATGACCTTGGTCTCTTTGAAGATGTTTTAACTTTAATCTCTCAGGATTACTTGATTTTTACAATCCCACTTTCAGGAGAAAGGCGAGCGGGCGATAGTGACAATACTTCAAATATCATTGTTCAAAATAACACTCTCAATAACTCTCTTGGGACAACCGTTGATTTCGGTCCAACGGCAAAAGGCGCATTGGTGAGTAAGGAAATTGAGCTCAATAACACCTTAGAAAAGAACATCACGATTTCAGATTTTACCCTAGGGGATCAAAATGTCTTTAAGATTGTCGATCTTGGGAGTTGTACTAAAGTTGTTAAGCCTGGAAGTTGTAAGCTAAATATAACGTTTAATCCAAATGAAATAAAATCCTATAATACAAACCTGACGATTAAAGATGAAAATAATGCCAAGTTAGTGCTGAAGCTATCAGGTGTTGGGGTTGAGCAAAAGAAATGCACTACCAAATCAGAGATTATCCAAAAACCTAGCATTCAAAGAAGTGCACCACTGAGCAGTATTGTGTTCCCTTATCTTTCTAGTCATCCTAAAACAAGTTCGCGTTTAAAGAAGCTTTATGGAAGTGATTTTAATGTTCATATCAAGGGAGTCTCAATTAGAACAGTTAAGGATGCCCAAGTACTATTAGAATATAAAATGCCTTCGGCCGACTTGACTCATCTTAGTGATATAAAGATTGATTTAGATATATGGAAAATAATAAATGATGGTTATAAAGATACAGAAATGATTTGTTTAAGTAGCAAGAATTTCAAACGGTGCTCTGGAAGAATTTATACTTTAGAATCATGGAAAAAATTATTGAATCCTCAGTTTTGGAATCAAGGAGGAGTGATTAGCAATACTCTCTTTGAAGATAGACTGGCCCAGACTGAAAAAAAATGCGGAGAAAAAAATTGCGAAGTTTTAAGAGAAGAGCTTTCATTTAAGGAATTATTCAGCTTAACAGAGACTGATTTGCAGAAATTAATAAATGAGAAAATCTTTCATTTAGTTTTGGCGGATGATTCTCGATTTCTTAATTTTCCGGCCTTAAAGCTTAAGTCTGAGTCTGAGTCTCAGTGTACGACGAATGAGGTGTTGACAAAGTAATTCATTAATCACGGGGCCGTACTTCTAATAACTCAACTTCAAAGTACAAGTCAGAGTGTGGTATAATAAATTCTCCAATTTGTCTCTCACCATAAGCAAGATGAGAAGGGACATAAATTGTACGTTTGCCACCCACTTTCATTCCGATTAGGCCTTGATCCCATCCCTTGATGACTCGTCCTGTTCCAAAGACAAACTGGAAAGGGCGTGCGCGATCATAGGAAGAATCGAAAGGAGTTCCATCTTTAAGAAAGCCTCTGTAATGCACAAGAAGCAAGGCCCCTTTTACGGTTTCGAGGCCTTCGCCAAGTTTTGTGTCAATGATCTTTAATTCGATGAAATTCATAATTTTCTCAATGCAATTTTAATAGCTCCAACGCTTCCTTAGAACTAAATCGAAAGATATTTTCACCCAGGTTTTTTTTCAATTCCGAGTTATCAAGCGTTGAGGGATATTTTAAATAATCGATGAGGTAGTGTGGAAATTGCCAAAGAGGAGTCATTATTTTTGCCAATTGCTCAACTGCGATAATGGGAACTTTACATTTTTTGACACCAACTGTTTTGGTGGCTTCATGCAGACTGATGATGTCATCACCGGCCACATTGTAGATTCCTGTTTTTAAGCTTTCGGCCGATTCGGCAATGATCATGGCCATATCAAATTCATGAACGAATTGAAACATTGGATTATAGTCTATGGGCAAAGGGGCAAACGGAGTTTTTAGATACTGAGTGATAGAGTTCTTTATTTGTGGCCCAATGATATTACATGGACGAAGGACGATCGTTTCAATTTGGTTTTGGTTTTTCCACATCCAATTCGTGCACATTTGATCCATTTCCACGACATCGCGAAGTTCTGCATATTTAAAGCTGCCGCGAAGGGGAGCTTCTTCTCTTATAAACATTGAATTATCTGAGTGTGCGCCATATACGTGGTGAGTAGAGAGGATTACAACTTTTTTGCAATGAAACTTGTGGGCAAGCTCTAGGATGGTGTTTGTGCCGACAAGGTTAATATCGATACGTTTGTTAATATTACCAAGAACTGGCGAATGTCCCAGTCTACCCAGGTGGAGAATTGTATCAAATTGGTGCTCGCGAAAAATTTTTTCAAAATTAGTGCGAGTGTATTTTATTTGCTGATATGTTAGTTGTGAGCGTTCAGGTGCTTCTTTGATTTCTCTAGAGTCTACACCATGAATTTTTATGTTAGGATGTCTTTTTATGAGAAGTTCTGCGGTAATTTTGGCTAAAGCTCCATGGATACCGATGATTAAGACAGATTTAATATTTTTATTTTTTGAAATCATGATTTTAATCTCTGCATGATTGTTCGACGATTTTTTAGTCCATGTTCTGTGAGTTCTTGAATTCTCTTTTCAATTTGAATGAGATGAATCTCAAGCTCTTCATCTAGGGCTTCAGGGCTTAGATTGGTTGGCATTAGATAGGGCTCTCCAATATAAATATCAACTGGTGAAGGAAAGGGGAAAAGATTTATTGAAAGAGGAAGGGCGGGAATTTTTAAAAGCTTTGCGAGTTTTTTAAAATGCCAAACGTAAGGGAAAAATTCTTCTGCTCCCACAACGGCAATAGGAAGTATTTCGGCCTGACCTGCAATGGCCATTCGTAAAAAGCCCCTAGTAAAACGCTGGAGTTTATAGTGATCTTTGGTGTTTTTGGCAATACCTCTAACTCCTTCGGGAAAAATTAAAACAGATTCACCTCTTTTGAGAAGGTTGAGACAATTAATTCGATCTCCTAAAACGGCACCACCTTCACTTGACCATCGACCTAAAAATGGCATTGAGGTGAGAAAACGCTCGACGAGGGGTCTTAAAAAGCGCGGTTTATCCAGTTCTGTCGCGAAGGCCGTGCAAATGAGCATTCCATCAATTGGAATTTGGCCAGTATGATTTGAGACGACCATATAAGCTTGGTCTTTGACGTAATCTTTACCATGCACGCGGACATCAAAATAATATTTATAAAAAGGCCAGATGACCTTTATGTCTGCAAGTGCACGTTTGGGTTCTAAACCCCATGGGTCAGGATTTTTTCCATAATGCTCTTCGAGTGAGTGTTCAAGTTGTTCAAAATTTTTATACATAACCAAGTCTTCTTGTCGGATTAAGTCCCTTATCTAGTTAAGATTCACTATCAATGCTACCAAATTATTCGATCTTCACAAGCTTAGTACTAAGGGAGTATACTGGTCTGATGAAAAAGAAAGTTAATTGGAAAACAGTACTTAACCGAGTTTTATTCAGCTTTCATCAAGAAGTCATCAAGACAAGTGTCATTGGCAAGAAGATGTTAACGGCTTCTCGGACAAATGCTCATTTAAAAGATACCTATGAAGAACTGGGAAGAGCTCTTGAAAAGGGATTGGAGAACGGAGAGCTCGAGTGGGATTCACCTAAGGTAAAAGCACTATTGAGCACAGTACGTGCTTGTAAAAAGGACTTAGAAGAGATTGAGCGACAAGTTTATAAAATAAAGTTTTCAGCAAGTCCGAAAGCGCCACAGGATATCGCAGGCCATTTACCCCTGTCTGAGAATTCTAAAGAAAATAAAAAAGCTTAATCTTCTAATTCTATACGGTCAGTTTTTCTTATCTCTAATTCCTCGAGTAAATGTGCGGTAATGGCCTCTTCAACTTGGGAAAGACCTTTTTTTGTTTCTGCCGACACAAAATACATCTGGCGAATCCATTTATATTCTTTAGAAAGGGAGGGTTTTAATTTTTCCAAAGCAGCACGTTCCTTTTGGGTCTTTAGCTTGTCCATTTTGTTAAAAACTAAAATGGCATTGCGAGTGAAGCTCTTTAAGAATTGATGAAATCCCTTATCGGCTTCTTGGTTAGGGTGACGAGCATCCTGGAGATTAACCAGCATCATACCACTTGAGAGATGAGAGAAAAAAGCCCCCATTAATTGATCCCAATTTTTTGACATTTCTTTGGAAACTTCTGCATGTCCATAACCAGGAAGATCGATGAGAACAAACTTAGGAAGTTGACATTTTTTTCCATCAAGACCAAGTTCAAATTCAAAAATATTGATTTCACGTGTACGTCCAGGTGTTTTTGAGACACGTGCGGTTTTTGAGCCAAAAAGAGCGTTGATAATACTTGATTTTCCAACATTTGATCGGCCAACAAAACTTACTCCAATAATATTGGGATTTTTATTAAGCCAATCCTCAAATTGTGCAGGATCAGAAATCCCCATAAGGAAATTAGCGGTGTGTGGTTTGATTTGATAGCTCATATGATTAGACCTTAGTTTATTTATAGAACCCATCTTAATTCAAAACTTGTGGTTTTGCACTTAAACTCTTTGGCACTGGGTGTGAAGAGTCTTTGAAAAATAAAAAAGGAGGGAATATGGGAGAGAGAGTTTTAGATAGAATGGTAACGCATTCTTTAGAAAGTAGTGTGGGGCTAAAAGGGGTAAGGGAGGATGATGAGTTTACACTGGATCTTTTTCAGGATAAAAAATGCACTTATCGCCTTAAGCGCTTTAAATACAACATTAGCACAGCCTCAAAGTTCTCTTTCAATTATACTCAGGCAATGATTGAATTGCCTTTTTTTGAAAATGAATTTTTTGAGTATGAATTAGTTTTGATTAAACATTTAGCGTCGAATGACTATGATGAAAAATCTCGTTATCTTTTTCGAAGCATGGGGAGATCTCCATTTAAGTTAAATGGAGTTCAAACCTTCGAAGCTTTTTTAGAAAGAGGAGATGTCGTTGAAATTGGTTTCAATCGCATTTATTTTCACAGACCCAAAATACATTTGAAACTTACAGAAGAAAATGATCTTTTAAATCATCTCTCAGATGAAGGGGTTAAAAGTGGCTTGAATATAATGATTGAGGGAGAGACGGGAACTGGGAAAACATCACTTGCCAAGAAAATTCATGATAATAGTTTTCGTAAAGGGAAATTTGTTCATTTAAATCTTTCTTCTTTTTCACCAGGGCTTGTAGAGTCAGAACTCTTTGGTCATGTTAAAGGTGCTTTCACCGGCGCCTTTTCGGAGAAAAAAGGCGCCATCCTTGAAGCTCATAAGGGAACTTTATTTTTGGATGAGATTGATTCCTTGAGTATAGAATTGCAAACAAAACTCCTTTTATTTTTGGACAGTCACGAATTCAGAGCAGTGGGAGGGAGTACACATATCAAAGTTGATGTTCGGCTAATTCTTGCTTCCGGGACAAAGTTAAAAAAATTGTTGGATGAAAATAAAATGAGAAGAGATTTTTATTACCGAATCACTTCAGGGATTATTCTCAACCTTCATAGCTTAAGAGACAGACCTGAGAAGATAAGGCAATTTTGTTTGGAATTTGAAGTACGTCATTTCTGTGTGATTTCAGAAGACCTTATTAAACTTTACGAAGAATGCTCATGGCCGGGTAATATTAGACAGCTTCAATCTCATCTTATGAAAAAAATGGTTCTTGCGGCAGGGAAAAAGATTATTTTAGAAAAAGATGATTATGAGCTTTTAGATGGAAAATCAAATGTAGGAATTTTTGAGAACCATCAGTTAAAAAGTTTGGATAGAATTAAAAGTGATTATTGTTTAAATGTCTTCAATAAAGTAGGGAAAAACTTAACGAAATCGGCAAAAATTCTGGAGATTAGCCCTAATACTTTGAAGTCTATTTTATCTAATAGACCTACTTCTGACTGAAGAGAACTAAGAGGCCATGAGATAGTCTATATAAATTTCTAAAATCTTTCCTTCGACTTTGTTTTTTTCTAAAAAGTCATTTATTTCTAATTTTAATTTATCCTTTATAATCATTCGTCCCTCTTCTTCTACTGGAAGTTGAGGGATGATTGGTTCTACGTTGGTAGAGATATGATCCTTTAATTCGACTTGATGATCCTGAAGATAAAGAATCACATTGCGATTAGTGGCCAATACGGAAAAATCGATTGAAACTTGTCTATTTCGGTGAGTATCTTCCAAGAAAAGTTGCAAATTGATATCTTCGATTTTGAGGATGCGCTCAATTTGGCGAAAGTACTGCGGGCGTGAGCTCATGACTTGCTTAACGGTGATTAATTTTATGGGAGCCTTGTAACCTTCTTTTTTAAAATCTTCATTTAAGGCTTTAATCATTTCTTCTTCGATTTTTTTCTGATTTTCAACAGTCAAAGGCAGTTGAGCAATGGATAAGTGGAGGGCCTCAAAGTGATCATCAAGTATTTTTTTCTTTGAATCTAAAAGAGCTTTTTCATGCTCACCAAAGGCTTCAATTTTTATATCAAGATGAATGCTGATATCATTTTGATCAGCACTGGCTCCACCATGCCCTCCAGCAGCGGCAGGTTGTGATATTTCAAATTTGTGATTTTTAATTTCTATGAGAAATTCTTCTTCATCGTGGGCCGATGCAGGGGAGCGGAGTGCTTTTGTCCCTTTAATAATGGTCTCTGTGTTTTTGAAGATAATTTTTACTGATACAAATAGAATACAGAAGGAGAGGGCCATAGAAAGTGACTTGATAGGATGAATTCGAGCAAATTGAAATGGAGTTGCGAGAAGTGCTTTTATATCTGCTTTTTTAAATTCTTCTGAGCGCAGATACATGATGACGCTCATTAGTTTTCCGCGCAGGGAAGTGATGTATTGACCGAAAAAACCCAATAAATGTTGAAGAGCGCTTTTAAATTTAGGTAATAGTACTTGGGCCTGTACCTTGAGAAGCATTGGGAGATGGGTGAGAAAATGTATAAAATGAAAAATACTTGAAGGAATCAGTGCCTTTAGTTTTCCTAAAAGTTTCTCTATTAGATTATTAATGGCATCTTCAAGTTTAATTAAAAAATTCACTTATACCCCTTGAAGCTCTTTATCGGATGAAATGGGCAGACATTTAAACTTCTTGATAAAGAGCGACCTTTTTTGTTGGATATCGGCAATTTTTACCCATTTTCAATCCTCTCCTTTTAGCTCTGGGGCGATCTTAGGATTTTTTAGGATTTCCCCGAGAAGACTTTGCGTAAGACAGCTTGTCTTCTTAGGAGTAGTGAATGAATTGTAGAAATCTAAAATGGATGAGTGGAATGATTTATGTGCTTTTATTAGGCCTATTGACGAGTTGTTCAGGACTCATGCCTGATCGAAGTTATATAGCAGAAATGAATAGAGAAAGTGATCCTTATTTTGTGGCCGGAAAAGATTTTCCAATGGTCAGTGGTGATAGCGGTGAGGCCTTTCGTAGTCGAGAAGAGATCAAAAAACGCACCCCGGCGAGCGAGCGCAATCAGCAAAAATTGAAGGAAGATGAGTCTTTAAAGTTAGAACTAGAGCAAAAAGAAGCAGATATTCCCGAGGAAAATCTGGGGCAGTACACCAAGGATAAGAAATATCTTCCATCGGAATCTGATAAACTCTATTACCTGAGTCTTTCGCCAAGGGAAAGGGGGAGTTATATAAGCTCAAAAAAAATGGATATGCAGGATGACTTAGGTAAAAGGCAGGATTTCATCCAAAATCACTCAGTTCACAGTAAAGAATTGTATTTAGGGATGGATAAAACGGAAGTTCTTCAGGCATGGGGAAAACCGGTGCGCGTAGATGTTGCGGGCAATCCAAAAAATCAAAATGAAAGATGGCAATTCATGGAAGACGGGAGCGTTAAGCAGATTTATTTCGAGAGTGGAAAGGTTCAAGGATGGGCCCTTGATCTCTAAATTAAAAAGTAATATCCTCGGGCAAACATTTTACAGGGGAAATTACGATGTCGGCAGAGTCAATGACAGGTTTCGGAGAAGCGAGCGCTCAGTCTGAAAATTACGTTGTTTCAGTTGAGGTAAAGAGTGTTAATAATCGCTTTAAAGATATTCGCTTTAAAATGCCTGGAACTTTAAGCTCACTGGAAATTGAGTTAAAAAAAGAATTAAATGAATGTTTTTCACGTGGAACTTTTGATGTGTATATAAATGTTAAAACGGCAGCGAACAAGGGCCGGTTTGATGCTTTAGATGCGACAAAAATTTCAGATTTTATTTCTAAAATGGCACCTCTCTTAAAAAATAATGGACTTGAACCAAAAGTGAATATGACTGATTTTTTAAGATCTGAATTCATGATTGATCAAGACGAAGAAAATCATATTGAACTTGCTAACCTTGCGCTAAAGGCCTTCAGGGACGCGCTTCATGGGCTAAAAAAATCAAGACAAGTTGAAGGTGATAAATTAATTCAGGTCTTAAGTAAGCACCTAGAGCACTATAAGTCTCATTTTGCTTTAATTGAGAAAAATGCAGATCACTTCAAATTGAGCGTAGAAGAGAAGCTGAAAAAGCGCGTTGATGACTATAAGAAATTAGTAGATGTTGAGCAAAGCAGGCTACTTCAGGAAGTTGTTTTTTATTTAGAGAAAATTGATATTCATGAGGAGATAAATCGCGTTCATGCCCACTTGGAAAAATTTCAAAATCTTTTAAAATCAAATAGTGAAGTCGGCAGACAAATTGATTTTCTTATTCAAGAACTTGGAAGAGAAACAAATACCATGGGATCTAAGTCAACTATGAAGGAGATTTCAGATGCTGTTGTTCAAATGAAAGTCCAATTAGAAAAGATGCGTGAACAGGGATTAAACATTGAATAATTTGAGTGCTAAAGGAAAATTGATTGTTATCGTTGCACCATCTGGAACAGGAAAATCGACAATGATAAAACGATTAAAGCAGGATTTTCCCTCTTTAGTTGAATCAGTTTCTTGTACAACTCGTCCAATGCGCCCAGGTGAAGTTCATGGGAAAAGTTATTTTTTTATTTCTCAAGAGGAATTTCTCGCCAAAAAAGAATCGGATGAGTTTTTAGAATGGGCGGAAGTCCATGGCAATTTCTATGGCACTTCTAAAACTTTTGTTGAGCAAGGACTAAATGAAGGAAAGCATTTGTTGTTTGACCTCGATGTTCAGGGGACGGATTCCTTTAAAACTTATTTTGGCCCTAGGGCAGCCGTCATTTTTATTGCACCTCCTTCAGTTGAAGAGCTAGAAAAGCGGCTTCGCAATAGAGGGACAGAAGACACTCGAGTCATTAATATTCGGCTGAATAATGCTCGTAAAGAACTTTTGAGGAAAGAAGATTATGATTTTTTAATATATAATGATGATATCGAAAATGCCTACGAAAGGCTCTCTGAAGTCACGGCTAAGATTTTAGAGGAATAAAACGCAAGAGTAGGAAATGTACCAAAACTTAGATTTTTCTCACGAACGGAATCTC
Organism: Bacteriovorax sp.; assembly: GCA_018060625.1. GTDB lineage: Bacteria > Bdellovibrionota > Bacteriovoracia > Bacteriovoracales > Bacteriovoracaceae > Bacteriovorax. Next base: position 67,264 of record JAGOVS010000001.1, read on the forward strand.
ACCATTGATGATTTAGTCAGGAGGGTGGAGGCTTACTATCCTGATGCTAATTTTACAATGTTAAGAAAAGCTTATCTCTTTGCAGAGAAAGCGCATAGAGGACAAAAGAGAAGTTCTGGAGAAGATTATATTATACATCCTGTGAATGTAGCGGCGACTTTAATTCGATTACACATGGATCTTGATACCATCATTGCAGGTTTACTTCATGACGTAGTTGAAGACTGCAACGTGACACCACAAGAAATTGAAAAGGAGTTTAACTCTGGAGTCGCTGATCTCGTTGTTGGACTGACTAAAATTTCAAAAATCAAATTTAAGACAAAAGAAGAATCACAAATTGAGAATTTTAGAAAAATGGTTGTTGCGATGGCAAAGGATTTACGAGTTATTATCGTAAAACTTGCAGATCGAATGCATAACATGCGTACTCTTCAATATGTATCGGATGAAAAACAAAAAAAAATTGCTCAAGAAACACTAGATATTTATGTTCCACTTGCCAGCCGTTTGGGTATTAATTCTGTTAAGTCAGAACTTGAAGATCTATGTTTACGGTTTTTGAAACCTGAAATTTATTATCGGCTTGCCGAAAAAGTCTCCATGAAAAAATCAGAGAGAGACAATTATATTCGGGAAGTTATAACGACCATAATAGAAAAGCTTTTAGAATATTCTTTACATGCAGAGGTCAAAGGAAGGCCGAAGCATTTTTATTCAATATACAAAAAAATGACTTCACGAGGAGTTGATTTTGAACAGGTTCAGGACTTGCTCGCTTTTCGATTAATCGTTTCTAATATTACTGAATGCTATAAGGCCCTGGGAATTATCCATTCGTCTTTCACTCCGATTCCTGGACGTTTTAAGGATTATATTGCAATTCCGAAAGTGAATAACTATCAATCGCTGCATACCGCGGTCATGGGACCGAGAGCTGAGCGTATTGAAATTCAAATTAGAACAAATGAAATGGATGAAGTGGCAGAAGCAGGGGTAGCCGCACATTGGAAATATAAAGAAGGACTTGCGGGAAAATCTGCACCGAAGCTTGATTGGGTTCAGGAGCTTCTTGAGTACAATAAGAATACTGACAATAATCGTGAATTTCTTGACGTTATTAAAAATGATCTTGATCTTGATGGTGTCTTTGTTTTTACTCCCAAAGGAGATGTTCGAGAATTGAAGTATGGGGCAACTCCACTCGATTTTGCTTATGAGATTCACACCGAAGTAGGACATCATTGTGTAGGCGCCAAGATAAATGGAAAAATTGTTCCGCTCAGACATATTCTCAAGTCGGGTGATTCTATCGAGATTTTGACCAGTAAAACCCAGGCCCCCTCAAAAGATTGGCTTAACATTGCAAAGAGCTCTAAGGCCAGAAGCAAAATTAAGCAATGGTTATTAAAAGTTGAACGCGATGAAAATAGAGAACTTGGAAGAGATATATTAGATAAGGCCTTTAAAGTTTTTGGGACCAGTCTAAAGGCCCTTAAAAAGAATAATGAATTTAAAGAATTTTTTGATGAATTCCATGTGATAGATGAAGAAGAACTTTGCGTTCAGGTTGGTTCAGGAAAGTTTTCGGCCAAGCAAGTTATAGAGCATCTTCCTTCGCTTAAAGACCTTGCGGCCAAGCAAGAGATTCCCGAAATTGAAGAAAAAATTTCAGAAATTGAGTCTTATTCGAATCAAATGACTAAAAATGTCCGTAAGAAAACTCATTCGGATAATGCAGTGATTGTCGATGGAATGAGTGATGTAATGGTGAGAATGGCCAAGTGTTGTAATCCAATTCCAGGTGATGGCATTGTGGGATTTATTACAAGAGGTCGAGGGATTACGGTACATAAGTCTGATTGTAATCGAGTTGATGCTGAAACATTAGTTCGTACAATTAATGTGTCTTGGAATAAGGGATTTAATTTCACTCATCCCGTTAGCGTGCGGGTTATGACTCAAGATAAACCTGGAATTCTCTCTTTAATATCTAAAACGATAAATAATAGTGGAATCAATATTCGAAGTGCAATGGCCAAATCAATGCCAGATCGAAAAGGAAGTTTTATTTTTGAAGTTGAAGTTAAAGATTATAGTGAATTACTTAAAACGATAAGTTCAATTGAGTCTCTCGAAGAAGTTATTTCAGTCACAAGAGTTTAATCAAGAAACATCGATCGGTGATTTTTGGTCCCAAAAGAGTAGAAAAATCTTTGTTCTTACGAGCTTGAATGTCTCAGTATAAAGAATTTTAATGTTTTTAAAGTGTAAGTAGTTCGAAGGTACAGCAGAAAAGAAAAAACTAAACTTGTCTTCTTCACTTGAAAGGGTGTTGATAATCTGTTTAATTCTCATGATATGGTAATCACTTGAAATAATCAGTATTTTATTAAGACCTCGATTATTTCTTAGATATTTGAGTGTGGAAATGACATTTTCTACTGTGTTTCTTGCCGTGTAATCAATCTCAATGTGCTCAGTTTCTGATGAATGTGGAGTGATTGGGTTCATGATTGTTTTAACTGAATTTTTTTCATGGACACCCGTGATGAAAACATTTGGCTGTTTAAATTCCTGTGCCTTTTTAACTGCGTATTCAATGCGTCCAGGTCCACCAGTAAAGACCACAATTAAGTCAGGTGGAGTGTTGACAAAACTTGCTTTGGCATTTTTGGTTTCATTTCTAGCATCAAGAAGCAAGATGGTACAAATGAAGGTGTACGAGAAAAAAAGTGAAACCAAGATGATAAGAAAACTGAGTAGGTGTCTATACATCTTGGTTTTTTTACTTTCAAATACATATTTACTTTTAAGTATCATCTTTATTTTGCCGCAATTACTTCAATTTCAACAAGACTACCTTTTGGAAGTTTTGAGACTTCCACTGTACTTCGTGCTGGATATGGTTCTTTAAAAAATTCTACATAAGCTTGATTCACTTCTGCAAAATTATTTAAATCCGTTAAAAAAATAGATGTTTTAATAATATTGTCTCGATTCAAGCCTTGAGAGCCTAGAAGACCGTCGATATTTTTCATTACTTGTTGGAGTTGTGCTGAAAATCCCTCAACTAATTGGTTCGATTTTGGATCAATGCCGATTTGGCCTGAAAAATAAAACGTGCCATTGAGACCTACTCCTTGAGAATAAGTTCCGACGGCGGCAGGTGCATGATCAGTTTTTACGATTATTTTTGTCATGAATTACTCCCTTGGGCTTAGCTTTTTATCAGACAGCATGGCCGATAAAACACACATATTAACGATTTCAGTCACGCTTGCAGTTCTTGGAATGATGTTCGCTGAGTGATTCATAGGAAGAAGAATTGGTCCAATGGCATTGGCATTGGCCAATTGAGCAAGCAATTTATAACTGATATTGGCCGAATTGATTTCTGGGAAAATGAGAATGTCTGTTGGACCATCTAGGGTTGAGAAGTTAAATAATTTGTCCATTAAGTTTTTATTAACTGCAACATCCGCTTGGATTTCTCCATCAACAATAAGGTTTGGGTAACGGGTCTTTGTCAATTGAACGGCCCGTTTTACCTTCACTGCTTTTTCATGGTTATTAGATCCAAAGTTTGAATAACTTAGAAAAGCTATTCGAGGCTCTCGTTTCATAAGCTTTCTGAAGAGTTCAGCTGTGCCAGCTGCAATCTCGCAAAGTTGATCTTCGTTGGGCTCAATTTGAACGGCACAATCAGCAAAGAAGAGGACTCTATTTTTAAAAGACATGATGAAGATACCCGCAGCACTTTTGTGGTCTTGAGTTCCCACCACATGCATAAGTGGAGGGAAGCAATCTGCATAATTAAGTGTTGGGCCAGCAATCATGGAATCAGCAAGTCCGTGCTTTACCATCATGGCCCCAAAATAATTCTGGTGACTCATTAATTCCTCAGCATGATAAATAGAGACACCACTTCTTTGTCTTTCTTTGGAATAGAGGCGAACAAAATTTTCAAATTGGGCGTGTTTTCTTGGGTTGATTGTTTTGACTTCGTCTTTTAGATTTTCTAAGCCTAACAGGTCCATTTTTTTATGAATGGCCTTTTTTCTTCCTAAAAGGATTGGCTCAATTCTTTCTTCTTCAACAAGTTGTTTTACTGCTTGAAGGATGCGGGTATTTGTTCCTTCTGCAAAAACCATTTTTACTTTTTGACCACGTTTGGCAACATAGGTTCCGAGACGGTCGCGAAGAAGTTTCATGAATTGGGCACTGTTGCCCATTCTTCCTTCAAGTGCCCGGGCGTAGGCAGCAAGATCGTCGATATTGATTCTGGCAACACCTGAATCCATGGCCGCTTTGGCAACTGCTGGAGTAACACGAGTGAGAACACGTGGGTCAAAAGGTTTTGGAATGAGGTAATTTACTCCAAACTTAAAATCTTCTCCTCCATAGGCCAGCTTTACTTCTTCAGGCACTTCTTCTTTTGCCAATTCAGCCAGGGCCTTTACGGCCGCGAGTTTCATTTGAATATTTATTTTTTTCGCACGGACATCAAGTGCTCCACGGAAAATAAAGGGAAATCCTAAAACATTGTTTACTTGATTAGGGAAGTCCGAGCGACCTGTGGCCATAATGGCATCATTTCTTACGGCATGAACTTCGTATGGGTAAATTTCTGGGTCAGGATTTGCCATCGCAAAAATAATAGGATTAGCGGCCATGGCCTTAACCATCTCACCGTTGACTAAACCACGGGCAGAGCAGCCAATGAACACATCACACCCAACCATTGCATCTGCAAGAGTCCTCGCTTTTGTATCAACGGCAAATTCGTCTTTGTACTTATTCATCCCAGAGGTGCGTCCCTTATAGATAGCACCATTAGAATCACACATTACGAGATTTTCTCTTGGAAGGCCTAGTTCAAAAAAGAGTTTTGCGCAAGAGATGGCCGCGGCTCCAGCTCCTGAAACTGCGACTTTTGTTTTCTTAATATCTCGTCCAGTGATCTCTAAGGCATTTAAAAATGCGGCAGAACATATAATGGCCGTTCCATGTTGATCATCATGAAAAACGGGAATATTCATTTTCTCAATGAGTTGAGCTTCAATTTCAAAACACTCAGGTGCTTTAATATCTTCGAGGTTGACCCCTCCAAAGGTTGGTTCAAGTGCAGAGACAATTTTGACCATTCCTTCAATAGTGTTTTCGTTGACTTCAAGATCAAAAACATCAATGTCAGCAAATCTTTTAAAGAGAAGTCCTTTTCCTTCCATGACAGGTTTTCCCGCCACAGCTCCAATATTTCCCAATCCAAGAACGGCGGTTCCGTTTGAGATAACAGCAACTAGGTTTCCCTTAGCTGTGTATTTGTAGGCGAGTTCTGGATCTTTGGCAATTTCAAGACATGGCCAAGCAACTCCAGGGGAGTAGGCTTTTGCTAAATCGAGTGAGGTCATCGTAGGCTTTGTAGAAATGACTTCAATTTTTCCGGGACGCCCGTCAGAGTGATAGTCGAGGGCCTGTTGTTTTTTTTCGTCGGCTTCAGTACGTTCAGTGCGATCATTTCGTTGATTACTCACGGTCAATTCCTTGGTTAGTTAAGAATGTAAAACGACTGGGATAGGTTAGGGCAAATGAGCCTAAATGGAAAGGGAATTGGATGCTAAAATGGTTAAACTGCCAAGGAGCAGCAATCTAAAATCTAAAGGCCATAGCAAAGCTTGCAACATTGGCCTTGTATCCAGAGGTAGTATTATTAGAGGTATTCTTATTTGTTTGATATTTTGCTTGCAGGCTCGCAAAGAGAGAAAAGAAGATCGCAAGGAAGAGAGAAAAGAAGATCGCAAGGAAGAACGTAAAGAACAGCGCAAAGAAGAGAGACGTGAAGAAAAAAGAGACGAGAAAAGAGAAGAAAAGCGCGAAGAAAAACGCGAAGAAAAGCGAGCTGAGAAAAGAGAAGAAAAGCGCGAAGAGAAAAAAGAAGAGCGTAAAGACGATAAAAAAGACGAAAGACGTCAAAATTAATTTCTTAGGGCCCTTTTAGGGCCCTTTTCTTTTGATGAAAAATCTCCTATAGACTAAAGTTAACTAACAACCAATCTAGGGGTGGTCATTTTAAAAAAATTGATCTGAGAAATACCCTCGAACCTGAATCAGGATAATGCCTGCGGAGGAAAGACTGTGAATAAGATCATTAATCTTGCGAAATCAATCACCATTTTTGAAATTGTCCTCACGGCGGTCGTGGCAGTTGCTCTAGGAGTTGCCTTTTGGGGCTGGACTTTTGTTTATGAAATAGCAAAGCCCTTGCTTAAAATATATGGGCTAAGTTATCTTAGTGCTGGTTTTTGGATACTGGCCTCAACCCTTTTATCTCAAATTGTCAGAAAGCCTGGAGTGGCATTGATTGCTTCTATTATTGCGGCCTTTGTTGAAAGTTTATTGACTCGCTGGGGGCTTATGTCTGTTCTTTGGGGAGTGGTTCAAGGATTGGGCGCCGAGATTATTTTTTTTATTTTTGCCTATAAAAAATGGAATTTAAAAGTCTTAATGTTAGCTTCCATGACTTCCGCCTTTTGCAGTTATTTATTGGATTACTTTCTCTATGATTATAATGGCCTTAGTTTAGGCATGAATATATTGCAGCTTTGCTCATTTTTGATTTCATCTGCTTTTTTTGCAGGAGTTTTAACTTTGAAAATTTCAGAGAGACTTATGCGCTTGGGGCTATTGGATCAATTTTTGATCGCTAAGGAATAGATAAAGTATAGATACTCCCAATCGAGAAAAGAGCGACATGTACGAAATTGGTCCTTTTCAATATTATTTTAAAAAAAGTTCAGAGAAAAAAATTTCTTGTAATGAGAAAATATGCATCTCTAAGGGGGAATTAGTTCTCCTGACAGGGCCATCCGGAGGTGGGAAAAGCACCTTTCTCCAGATGCTAAAGGGGATTGTTCCTGAATTCAGTACAGGCACATTTGAAGGACAAATTCTCTACGAAGGACATGCGCTTTTTGGAGAGTTTTTTCAGAAAAACTTAAAAAAAATACTCTTTTTATTTCAAAATCCTTTTACTCAATTAATTTATCCAAAGGCCGCAGATGAATTTTTCTTTTCAATGGAAAATGAGAATTATTCTCGCGAAGAGATGGATCGAAAAAAGCAAGAACTTCAAAAATATTTTGATCTCGATAGTTTGTGGGATAAGAAAACAAAAGATCTCTCTCATGGAGAATGCCAGCGTTTAGTTCTGGCTTCTTTGCTGGCCGTTGATCCTGAGGTGTTATTGCTAGATGAACCAACGGCATTTCTTGATCCAGAAGCGCGAGCGAGTTTTTACCTATGGCTATCCTCTCATAAGGGGAAAAAAACAGTCATAGTCGTAGATCATCATTTTGATGAAATCATTCCCTACGTTAATCAAGTCATCGAGGTAAGTAGCGAAGGAGAAATTTCACAGAAAATGACAAGCTTCCAGGTTTCCAAGAATATGGGTCCATCTTTAACTGCCCTTTTTGATGAACAACAAAAATCAAATGTAATAGAATTTTCCATTAGCAATATTTCGTTTCATCATCTCAATCAGAAAAAATTGCTCGAAAATATTACTCTAAGTGCTGGTGCTGGAGACGTTATCGTTATTAAGGGTAAAAACGGACAAGGCAAGAGCACTCTCTTTAAAATCATGGGGGGGTTATTAAGGCCGCTAAAAGGAGAGGTTAAAATAATCTCAAATGAGGGGCCGATAGCAAAAAATAGACAAAAAAAAGAGATAGGATTTATTTTCCAAAATCCAGAGACTCATTTTTTCTATGACACCATTAGAGAAG
>JAGOVS010000165.1 GCA_018060625.1 Bacteriovorax sp.
TCCTCCTCTCTATTCCAAATGATTTGGGCATTGAGAGTTGAAGCGATCAAAACGCTCAAGAATAATAGGTTTAATTTCTGAAATCCCATATTAAAAGTATAAAGATTTTCATAAATATTTGGTAGCATTATTATTTTATTTATTTTGCAATTTGGTTGTATAATAAAGTTGAATCGCTTTATTGAAAGTAGGAGTCTTTTTATGGATCAAGGCCTTAAATTCAACTTGAATGCACGCGTGGCCATTGTTGATGATCAATCGAGTATTGGCAAAGAGTTGATAATGATTCTTCAAAAAATTGGATTTACAAATATTAAATTTTTCCTTGATGGAAAAACCGCTTGGGATAATTTTAGACTAGAGGCCCAATACGGTGACCCATTTGAAGTGGTTTTTTTAGATATAAACATGCCAGGCATGTCTGGAATTGAGCTTCTTAAAAATTTAAGAAATACTCAGACCTATAAGAGCATTCCCATTTTTATGGTGACCACAGAAAGCGAAAAAAGCACAGTCATCATTTGCATAAGCCTGGGCGCTACTGATTACATTGTCAAACCTTATAAAATGGAAACTGTGATAGAAAAAATAAAGGCAAAATTAGAGACCACTGGATCCATCTAAAAAAGAGGAAGAATAAAACGAAATTGCCCACTCTTATTTATTTCTGAAAAAATCTCAATTTTTCCACCTAACCTATCCACTGTTTCTTTAATGGCCGACATCCCTACGCCTCGACCAGAGATACTTGTTACCGCTTCTCTCGTTGAAAAAAAGGGGTCAAAAATTCTGTATTTAATCTCTTCATCAGAGATTAAATCATAATCCTTACTAGGGTCTAATTCTTTACATTTTTCTCGAATTCTTTTTGGGTCAATTCCCGCTCCATCATCCTTTACGTCTATAATCAAATGATTCTTATCTTGAAGAAAACTCACCTCAATATGCCCTACTCTTTCTTTACCTAGGGACAAGCGAGTTTGCGGCTCTTCAATACCATGGTCGGCACAGTTTCTAAATAAATGCACCATCGTACTAAAAAATTCCTCATAGGGAGTTGAATCAATTCTCACATCAGAATGATGAAATATAATGGGAGCGATCTCTTTACTTAATTTTGCCGCTGTTAATTGAACAAGGTCATTATACGCTTTGAAAAAATGAATGATCGGAACCTTTACAAGTCCTTCGTAAAACGCGTGTTTGAGCTCAGCATTGCCAAGTGAGTCCACCAATTTCTTTAACTCATCAATCTTCTCTTTAGAGACTTCTCTCTTCTTTTCACCTTTTAAAAAGGTTGTTCCAAGAACACTATCTAGCTCTTCCAGTTGTTTATTAAAAGCGATCGTTAAGTTCCTTACATTTTGATTAAGTAAAACGGCAAAATCAGAAGATATTGACTCGGCATATTTAGCGTCACTAATTTCTTGCTCATATTTTTGGGCCATCAATTGCAAATGATAAAGCGAATAGAGACCAAAGCCGCCATTGAGTGTATGAAAAAGAATCATACAGAGCTCTAGATTGATCTTGTTCTCCTCTTCTATATACGCCAATTTAAATTGATCAAAAATTGAGTGAACTTCAGAGAGAAAAGATTCAAACTGCATTTTATTATTAAGAATTTTTAAAATCATCGCCACATACTTCTCTTCTTCTTTAAAAGATTCAATGGCCAGAACTTCTTTGGTTTTATCAGTACCAACAGCAACAATATTTAGCAACTTACCGTCCACATCTTTCATGGGAAAATAATCAATAGAGACCATCTTGAAATGTTGATCGTGAACGCCTTCTCCCCACTCTCTTTTATTAGGGGCCAGCCCTACGGCACTTTCAAAAGGCAGCATTCCTGAAAAAGTAATATTGGCCCATTGTTTAAGTGTATCCTTTTCTCTTTCGGAATCCACTCCAAGCAAGTCAGTGTAAAAACTATTTTGGGGAATATGCTCAAAAATGCGTTCAGCGGCCTTAGTGTAAATGTCATTACATTTTAAATCTTGATCGAAAACGACAAGACCTTGGTCTAAACTATTGACCATCGCCCCCATGAAATCATTGGCGGTTTTTAATTCGGCCGTTCTTTGTTCAACCATTCTCTCTAAGTTATGACTGTAATCTTCTAATTTGGCATTAGCATCGGCCAGCTGGACAATCATCTGTTCTTTGGCATTAAGAAGTTCTTTGATTTCTGAGCTCATGGTTCCAAAAGCATTGGAGAGAATTTTAATTTCATCATTTGTTTCAACAACGGCCTTAAAATCAAAATTTCCTTTGGCAATTTCATACGCTGCTTGAGTTAACTTTCGGATGGGATTTGTTAAGGAGACACTAAAAAGTATTCCTGCAATAATAACCGCGCCTAAAAGTACCAGGGCAAAAAGTAGAGTTTTTAAAACCAGGGCCCGAGTAGCACTATATAGATGAGTAGAGTCAACGGCCGAAATAAGCGTAAAAGAGTTGGCGGTATTAGTGATATAGGCCACTAAGTAATCATGTCCAGCAAAGGCTTGCTGCTGAACTCCTTTTTGAATTTTTGAGGATTTTAAATCCTCAATTAAACTCTGAAAATTCCCCGGTCCATAAACTTTCAATTTTTGACCAGGCATTTTCCAATAGATTGAATTAAGAAAGAGCCGATCATTTTTTAGAGGTCTTAGTATATTCTCTGCATTAAAAAGAGTGACTAAAATCTTCCCCGTTGACTTAATTGGTTCAGTAATAATGAAATATGAGCGCTTCTGGTAATCAACAAAATGGGTTAGCTTTTGGACGGATGAAAGACTTCCTAACTCTAATAACATCTTTTTTATGTCCAAAACCTCCGTACTTGCCCCTCCCATTTGTTTAATTGATTCATCAAAGTCAACTTGTCTGATGATTTCAAGGCCCAAGGCTGAATGATCAATAACCACGACATTAAGTAAATCCAGATTATCTTTAAAAACGTCCAGGATTTCATCATTAGATTTATCAAGAGATCTAGAAATAAGCAGTGTCGATTGTCTGATGGCATTTATCTTAAAAACTAATTCGTCAGCGAGCCCTTCGGCCCTTTTTAAGGCACTATCAAAAATATAACTTTTTTTATCCTCAACAAATAGATTGTGAGAATAAATCAAGTTAAAACAAATAGTGATGCCTATTAAGACGATTATCCCAAATAGGATCTTGGCCTTCAACGTGAGATGAGTTTTTATATTCATATGTCTAACCTAAACAAGGCAAATAGTTTCTTGTATGAATTATTATTATACAGATTTATAATTTTAAATACATATGAAACTTTTATCCCAAATATCCGACAATTTAACATCGTTTGATCGAAAGCTCATTTATGCCGCTGCTGCGACAAGCTTTTTCGCATTATTACTTTTTCTTTTTTACAATCCTCAATTCCAATTAGGAAACCTCTCACCTGTTGCCCATATCAAAGAACAGCAATCTGAAATTAAACATAAGTTTTATGGCTCTATTCTTTGGAATACGACGAGTCCAGGGGAGACTCTTTATAATGGGGATGAAATTTATACCGGTGCAAATGGATCTGCAAAAATTGAGTTCAAGAAAAATAAGGCGAGTATAGACTTATCTCCACGAAGTCTTGTTCGTATAGAGGAATTGAGCGATCAGATGCAAGTCAATCTTCAAGATGGGCAAATAAATATTTTTTTTGCTGCTGCGTCTAGCCTACTTATCAATAATAATGGAAAAACTATCACCATCACCGGAAAGGAAAACTCTCTAGTCAAGGCCTATCAAAGTGCCTCAGGTCTTGCTGTTCAATTAATCAAAGGTCAGTCGAGTGTTAATCAGCAAGAAATCAAAGAGAAGAAATCTTACTTCCAAGAAGACAATGGTCAATTGCAAAAAGCAGAATTTCCGGACATTCTGTCTCCCAAAGCTTATCAGATTTTTCACATAGAAACAGATGCTCCTTATGTTGAATTGGCCGAATTAAAAAACTGGAAAGGTGAAATCATTTTACTCAATCTAGACAATGATGATCAAAAAAAGTTTTCTGCAAAAATGAATTCCAAAATAGCTCTTGATCACTTAAGAGTTGGTCGCTATCAAATATCACTGCTTTCTTCTGAAAAAAAATCTTCTCTCCCTATCTTTTTTGAAGTAAAAACCAAATTTCAATTCACTAATATATCCCCTAAAGAGACCGAAGAACTTCTACTCGAAAGAGGAACATCAATTCCACTTTCCTGGACACTCGACTCCCTATTTGACACTAAAGTCGTTATTGAAAACGCAGGTCTTAAAAAATCATTTTCTGCCAAAAAAATATCGACTTTATCCCTTGTGCCATTTGGAACCTCATTTCAATACTCCTGGACTTTGATAGCAGAACAAAATGATCATTTCCTCTATCAAACGCCACCACTACATTTTTCTATAAACTACCGTCCTCTTAAAGAATTAATCTCTCCTCGTCAGAGAATTTTTTCCATGATGGATAAACACATCCTTTTTTCATGGAAACATTTTCCTAATGAAATTTTTGAGTGGGAAATTCGCAATACCGACACCGGAACAAAAGAAGTCATTCAATCTGATATCGCCCATGAATTTGACTGGGACAAGCTAAAAAGTGGACGTTTTGAGTTCGCCCTTAATTCAAAAACGTTTCCTTCGAAAACACCACTCATTTTTCCTTTTGCGATTATCGAGCCTATTGTTGAATGGAGTAAAGACGCTCCTGCTGCTTATCAATCTATTGATGCCCATCTTAAAATTGCTCTACCTATCTCTCGCATTAACTACACCAAAGAGATGACCATCGAAATAAGAAATAAAAAGAATGATCAGACTATCGCTTCCCCTTTTACAACTCCCGCTCCAACGGCGCTCCTAACGGATTATGGTAATTACTGCATCAAAGTGAAAAGCAATGTCAAAGAAGAGTTATTTGTTGAATCATTGCCTTATTGCTTTAGCTTTAAGGCCTCCATGCCTTTTGGTCAATTGCCTAGGGCGCAAGATCAATACATGAGTTATGTTGATTATCAAGGACTCAATGCTTACCTCATCAAGAGTCCAGTGATTCCTGGTGCCGTTGGCTATGAATTTTTTGTGGCCAGCGATAGTGAACATAAAAAAATCGTCTTCAGTACAAAATCAGATGAACCCAAATTACATTGGATTAGCAAGCGCTTTGGTGTTTATTATTTCCGCTATCGAGTAAGTGATGAGAAGAATCGCACCAGCGACTTCTCCCCTGTTTCTAAGTTAATTTTTCAAAATGAGAAGAAACCATGAGTTCAGTCATTAAAATTGATCGCTCGGCCCTTAACAAGAATCTCACATTTCTAGTGATTGAAGACATGCCTACTCTCAGAATGCAATTGGTGAATGATCTGAGGTCTATTGGTATTTTAGGAGAGATCCATGAGGCGGCCACTCTCCAAGAAGCTTTGGAATTCATGGAGTCCTATACCATTGAATTTGTCATTTCAGATTGGAAACTTCCGGATGGATCTGGCGTTGATTTCCTTACCCAGTTTAAAGCAAAAAAAAGACACAAAGATGTTCCCTTTATCATGTGCACTACCGTCGATGACATTGCCAAAATTCTTGAGGCCGTTAAGTTGGGTGCCGATGAATACTTAGTAAAACCATGGAAAAAAGAAGAGCTTAAAAGCAAGATTGACTTTTTACTGAGTCGGTCGAAATCAAAATTGAGTTAAGAAACCGTAGCTAAAAAACGCAAGATGGATGGTTATTTACTTTTATAACCTTTATATTTTTTATGATACCAATTCACAAAGTAGGCCGCTTCAA
>JAGOVS010000166.1 GCA_018060625.1 Bacteriovorax sp.
TCAGACGATTGAGAGCACGCGCTTCGTAGAGAAAATTAATTTTTATCCAATAGAGAATAATTATGTCTCAATGGAAATGAAATTAAAAACCAAAGTAAGCGCAGATGTTTTTTTCCTGGAAAACCCAGGGCGCCTTGTGATTGATTTTAAGAATTAAATTTAGTTTGGAGTAAATAAAATGTCAGACATGGAAAATGATTTTCAAGTAAAAATGAAACCGGCAAGTTCAAAAGAAGAATTACCAAAGCTACCTGAAATTGTAGTGATAATACCAATCATGAACAGCCCCATATTTCCGGGGATGATTGCCCCTATCATTTTGAGTGAAGAGAAATTTACGCCAGAGCTCGATGAATCGCTTTTGCGAACGGGTTATGTAGCGCTCAATCTCGTTAAAAATGAACTTAAAGACGATACAGGTGAAGTGATTCCAGATGAAGATATCGATTTTGACAAAAAAGAAATTAAATCTGGAGATATTTATAAAGTTGGAGTTCTCTGTAAAGTTGTTAAAAAATTAAAACTACCCGATGGTTCAGTAAATGTACTTGTCCATGGAATGAAGAGATACAGAGCTTCAGGGTTTATTTCTGAGACACCTATCTTAAAAACTAAGATTGAGGTTTTTGACGATATTCTTGAAACAGATGAAGAACTTGATGCTTACACGAGATCGGTCATTAATCAGGTTAAAAAGCTCTCTGAAATTAATCCTTATTTCAATGAAGAGATGAAGTTGGCGATGCTAAATTCTCCTTCTCCTGGGGCCCTTGCTGACCTTGTTGCCTTTGCAATTTCTCTGGATATTCCAGAAGCGCAAGACTTTTTAGAGACTTTAGTCGTTAAGAAGAGATTTGCAAAACTGCTCGTTTATTTAAAACGCGAGAAAGATGTTGCCGATATTCAAAAGAAAATTTCAGATGAAGTTAATGACAAAGTTAACAAATACCAAAGAGAATATTTTCTACGTGAACAACTTAAGGTTATTCGTTCTGAGCTTGGAATGGAAGAGGATGAAAAAACTCGAGATATTAAACGAATAAAAGATGAAATTGAAAAAGTCGGGATGCCTGAAGCTGTTTTAAAAACAGCGAAAGAAGAGCTTGAGAGATTAGAGCTTATTCCAGATAGCTCTCCAGAATATAACGTGGCCCGAACCTATCTTAATTGGCTAATTGAGCTTCCTTGGAAAAAATCGACAAATGACAATGTGGACATTGCAACTTCTCGAAAAATTTTAGAGAAGGATCATTATGGCCTAGAGAAGGCCAAAGAGAGGATTTTAGAATTTTTAGCAGTAAGAAAACTTAAACCTAGTTATGATGGAACAATTCTTTGTTTGGCCGGCCCTCCGGGAGTTGGAAAAACATCTTTAGGGAAAAGTATTGCAACTGCTCTTGGAAGAACCTTTTATCGTTTTTCTCTAGGGGGAATGAGAGATGAAGCAGAAATCAAAGGTCATAGAAGAACTTATGTAGGAGCAATGCCAGGGAAAATTGTACAGGCACTCAAGAGAGTCGAAGTGAACAATCCTGTTATCATGCTCGATGAGATAGATAAAATTGGAAAAAGTTTTCAAGGAGATCCTGCTTCTGCATTGCTTGAAGTTTTAGATCCAGAGCAAAACTCAACTTTCATTGATAACTACTTAGACATACCTTTTGATTTGTCAAAGGTACTATTTATAGCAACAGCAAATTATATTAACGATATTCCAGAGGCCCTTTTGGATCGTATGGAAGTCATTGAGCTTTCAGGTTATACATTAGAAGAGAAGGTGGCCATTACAACAAAATGGATTATTCCTCGTCAGCTTAAAAAGCATGGGCTTTTAAAATCTGATTTCTCATTAAGTCTCAACGTGATTAAAAAAATTATTGCAGATTATGCTCGTGAACCTGGAGTCCGAGTTCTTGAGCAACATATTGCAAAGCTTTGTAGGAGAGCGGCCCTTGAAAAAGTCTCTCACCCAAAAAAGAAATCAAAATTTGTACCAACGACTCAGAACCTTGAGAGTATGTTGGGTACACCACGCTTTCAATCTGAGTCTGCAGAAAAGAGAAACAAGCCCGGAGTTGTGACTGGTTTGGCGTGGACAGCCTATGGAGGAGAAATTCTCTTTATTGAGACATTGCCATTAAAGGGCAAAGGCTTCAAGCTAACCGGTCAATTAGGTGGGGTTATGAATGAGTCGGCGACCCTTGCTTATTCATACGTCAAAAAGCTTTTACAGAATGAGATTGATGCTCAACAAGCGCAAAAAACTAAAATGAAAAAGGTTAAGACTTCTGAGGTTCAAGTAGAGGTTGAAGATTATTTAGCAGGTCATGAAGTTCATTTGCATTTGCCTGCAGGAGCAACTCCAAAGGATGGACCGAGTGCCGGTATAACAATGGCCCTTGCTCTTTATAGCTTGGCCACGAATAGAGCTGTTAATTCTGATTTAGCGATGACTGGAGAGTTAAGCCTTACGGGTAAAGTTATGCCAGTTGGTGGGATAAAAGAAAAAGTTCTGGCCGCCAAAAGAGCAGGGATTAAGAATATCATTCTTCCAAAGCAAAATGAGAAGGATCTAAAAGAAGTACCTTTGCTTCACAGAAAGGGAATGAAATTTTATCCAGTCTCACATTTTGATGAAGTTTTAAAAATTGCCCTAAAGAAATAACCGTATTAAATAAGAAGAGGCCAGATCTCCGCTGGCCTCTTTTTCACTACTATAACAAATAAACTATCCCCGCAGATCGCCTATTCAGCAGCAGTGTAATTATCTCATCGGAGATTTTTAAAAATGAATTAATTTAATGTCATTTTTTGTCAAAAGATCAAAAGATAGACCATTTTAATCAGGAAATAATTGTATGGATTCACATCATTTAAAAAATGGACTTATAGAACTAGAGAGCAAGGGAATAAATTTATTTAGCTGTATCCGTGTGGGAGAATTACCCTTAGAAATCAAACAGAATTTAGAAATTCAAAAAATACCCATGAGTGATCAAGATACACTCTGTCTACTTGGCCATGGCGGAAAAGATCTCTGGAAAAAGCTTCCTCACCCTCTTAGAAAAGAAGAGAATCCAATTGATCATTATGCTGTTGAACAGATGAAATTTTTTGCCAAAAACTATTTATTAAATGAGATTCAGATCTTATTTCCACATACTCATTATTTACTTCCTTTGCAAAAAATTTCTCGATTACTTAATCTTTCTCGTGCTACGCCCATGGGAATAGATATCCATCAAGAATTTGGTGTTTGGTTTGGACTTAGAGGACTTTTTTTAACGAAAGAACAGATCCCTCTCCCTTCAAAGTTGCCTTTTATGTCTCCATGTGAGAACTGCCAAGACAGACCTTGCATTCTTCCCTGTCCGACTCAAGCGAGATTGGCCTGTCCTTACCAGTCAATTCATCAGTATGATAATGATCAGCAAGAGTACCATAACTCAATATCGGCGGATTACTTGCTCCATACTCCTAAAATTATGTTTGAAGCCAAAACGACAAAAGCCGTCTAAGATAGACGGCTTTTGCAATGAAATATTAAAAAAAAATAAGAACTAAAATTCGTCTGAATCGTATTCGCTAATCGGTGCATGTTTGATTTTGCCTGCAGCGATTTCTCTAAGGGCCGTAACGACTTCTTTGTTTTTTGATTTAACGAGAGGGTCAGCACCATCACGAAGTTGCTTAACTCTCTTGGTAGCTAAGTGAACAAGCTCATATCTGTTTTCAACTTTTTCTAAGCAATCTTCAATTGTGATTCTTGCCATGGATATTTCTCCTGCCAATTAAGGCGCTAAATGGGGATGGTAGAACTTTAGGTTATATTCCCTAAGAGCATTTTTGTCAAAGAGTAGAGCTCCCAGGGAGCTAAGATTCTAGCTTTTTATACAGTGCGTCCACCTGTTTGGCGTAGCTCTTCAAGATTATTTTTTTCTTAAGCTTTAAAGAGGGGGTGATATGGCCATTTTCAATGGAAAAATCACTCGGTGCAATAAAAAAACCTTTAATGCTCTCAAAGCTAGCAAGCTCCTTATTGGCCAGATGAATTTCTTGATCAATGACTTCATAGATTTTTTCCTCATGGGCAAGCTCTTCGTAGCTGGGTCTTCCTGCTATACCTAAGGATTCAAGCTCTTCTAGAAAGGCTTCGCGGTCAATGCTGATGATGGCCGTGAGAAACTTTCTTTGATCACCTACAACCATTGCATTTGAAATATGTTTTTGAAGTTTTAGAATATTTTCAATTTTTTGAGGGGCAACGTTTTTTCCAGCACTCGTGATGATAATATCTTTTTTCCGGTCAGTGATTTTAACATAACCATCAGTAGTTAATTCACCTATATCACCTGTTAAGAACCATCCCTCACTATCGAAAGCCTCTTTTGTTGCAGCTTCATTTTTAAAATAGTGAGAAAAAAGAGCTTTCGTTTTAAGTAAAATCTCTCCATCATCCGCGAATTTCACCTGGACGTCACCTAATGGAATTCCGATTGTTCCAGGAATTTGGCGAACAGGTGGATTTAGAATACAAGGAGCGATTGTCTCAGTCAGTCCATAACCTTCAAGGATGGTAAGGTTCGCATTTTGTAAAAAAGTGATGATGTCTGGAGAAAGTGGAGCTCCGCCTGAAACGAGAAATCGAATACGTCCACCAAATCGATTATAAATTTTTTCAAAGACTAATTTATAAGCAAGGTTTTTTTGAATAATTTGATAGGGAGAAGGGGCCTTATCCTCACTGATTTTTTGATAATAAGTGTTGCTTGCCTCAAGCGCCCAATCAAATATCTTTCTTTTTAAGTCTGATTCATTTTGGATTGTTTCCATGACCTTGCTGTAGACTTTTTCGAAAATTCTTGGCACGGCAATCAGAATGGTTGGCTTGGCAATTTGTAAATTCTCGACAACTTTATCGAGGGACTCAGCATAAACGCTTTCGAAATCAAAAATAAGATTTAATAATGAATCACATCTTCCGAGAACGTGTGAAAGAGGAAGAAAAACCAATGTGCGATCGTTAGGCAGTAAATTCGTCTTTAGAGAATTGTGAACATTGCTCAGCATTGCACAGAAGGCTTTTTGAGTAATGACAGCTCCTTTTGGATCACCTGTCGTGCCAGAAGTGTAAATGATAGAGGCAATATCATTGTCAGAACTTCCTTCAATATTTTCTTCAAAGAATTTAGGTGAGATTTTTTCTTCTGCTTGCCCAAGTTCAATAAATTCTTCATATGAATAAAATGTAATTTGAGGATTTAATTTTTGCTTGGATTCATTCGTTATATCTTTTAGGGCAATAATAAACTTGAGGAGGGGGAGTTTGTCTTGGGTTTCGATAATTTTTTTTATTTGACTTTCATTTTCTAAAATCAAAATTTTAGCTTCACTGTGGTTGAGGATATATTCAACTTCATGGGCAAGATAAGTGGGATAAACAGGGATGACTATTCCTCTAGCGCAAAGAGTGGCCAGGTCAAAAAAATGCCATTCTTTTGAAGTGTTTCCCAGTATGGCCACTTTATCTTGAGTGAGCATTGATAACTTAATAAGCCCGTAGAAAAAAGTCTTCACCTTTTGCAAATAATCTTCGTTCGAATAGAAAAGTAGTTCTCCATTATCAATCCATCCAATCGCCTTTTTATGGGCATGATGATTCGTTTTTTTGAAGAATATTTTAGAAATTGTTTTCTCAGTTATCATTTTTTTAGACCTTTCGTGTGTGGGGTAATTTAATTTCGGTATCTTACTAAAAAACTTTT
>JAGOVS010000168.1 GCA_018060625.1 Bacteriovorax sp.
TTCGATCAAGGTTTTGAGGGAGTTAAGGGAAGGTTTATTTTGAAAACGATGGACGAATTTAAAAAGAAATTGGCAGGAGTTTGATATGGCCCAGGATAAAAATAAAAAGAACGATAATGCATCCAACGAAATGGCCGGAGAATTGGGTAAAATGCTTATCATAGCATTCGCCGCAGTGGCCGCTTGGATTGCGATCATTGCCTTATCGTTTTCGGCTTCCCTTGCGGCGATGGGAGAAAGATATAGAGATCATGGATACAATGAATGGGAAATTTTAAAATCAAAAACCTTTCGGGCGGTAGGAATATTGCCCTTTGTTTTAATTCTGGCCTATGTTTCGGCCCAGTATTTTCCTAAGAATATTTCAATTAAAAATTACTTATCGGCCAGATCATTAAGAGACAATCCTAAGACCGAGACTGAATTTAGAGAACTGGTAGAGGATGCCAAATCAAAAATAGGAAGCTCTCAAGATGAAGTGCGAAGCTTGGGTTATAGCATTCAATCCAACGTGGAAGATGCTCAGAGAATTAACCGAGATTTAGACCGGGCCCGCACGGTTGAAGAAAAATCGGAACTGGAAGAGAGTTACAAAAGAACGGAAAAAGAATGGAATGAAAACAAAATCGCCCTATTTGAAGCAAAAAAATCAATTCCAAAATGGAAGGACAAACTAATTGTTGCTCGTAATGATCTTGAAGCTTTTAGGAAAGGACAACCCACTACTTTTGACCGGCCGAAATCAACAGGCACTAGAGACTTAGTAGGAACTGAGACTGAAAATAGTAATACAGGGAACTTCATGTGGTATGGATTTCTACTTGTTCTTTTGTCGTTGCCACTTTCATACCCCATGATTTATTTCTCCAGAAGTGATAGGAAAGAATTAAAAAACTTTCAGACATTTAGTAAATGGTTAGATCGCGTAAGTGATAAAATTTCTTATCTGGGATTAATCCCCTTTAGATTCCTTGCAACTTTGATTGGTTCTACTATCAATCGCGAAGAAAAGACCAACAAACCAAGCAGCGTGATGCAAGTCGGATACGAGCGAAATGCTTTTTTAACCGATCGAAATTTAAATTATCACACTCAGATTATTGGTGGTTCCGGGGCCGGAAAAACGAATCTTTTAAAAGTGATGCTTGAAGATCGAATCGTCAAAGGACATGCGATCATCTTTTTTGATTTTAAGGGCGAAGTGGACTTGATCGACTGGATGGCCGGAGCGACAGAGTATTACGGGCGCAGAGATGATCTGGCGATGATTTCCATGGCCGATCCTAAGACCTCTTATGCTTATAACCCGATCAGTCTTGGGACTGAAACTGAAATTTCCTCTCAGATAATGAACGCCTTCACTTGGTCAGAATCATTTTACAAAAATTCTGCCGAGAATGCCCTTTTGATTATTTTAAAAGCTTTATGTTACCAGAGAGACATGACTCATAAGACTTTTCACTTGGGCGATCTTTACAAGTTTTTAACTGACCCAAGCTTTAGAATGGATATAGTCTCGGCCGTCAGTCAGCTAAATTACCCCGATATGTTTAGGGCCGATTTAAAGCGAATTTGCGAAGAACTCTCAACAAATAAAAAAGAAAATTACCTGAGCTTGATTACTCAGATATCAAAAATATTAAATTCATCGGCAGGAGAAATTGTCGCTCATAAAATTGGGACAGACGCGGAATTTAACCTGAGAGAGGCGATGAGTTCAGGAAAGATCACTTATTTCATGATGAATAATTTAAAGCTGAAAGAAACGGCCGCTATTATGGGGAAAATGATTCTCCAAGATTTAATGAAGACGGTCGGTAATATTTACGACGACCGAACTTATCAAAGAAATCCCGTAGCCCTTATCATTGATGAGTTTGCTTCTTTTGCCACTCCTGACTTTGGAGAATTTATCGAGAAGGCCCGCGGTGCCGGAATTAGTATAGTTGTTACTTACCAGAGTAGAAAGAGTCTTGACCATATAGAGCAAAGTCTGGCTCTAAAAATGAACGAGAACACTGCCAACAAGGTGGTGTTTCAAGTGCAGGACTCGGAAGATGTGGAATGGTTTTGCAGCCTTCTTGGAACAAAGAAGACTACGAAAGAAACTCACCAGGCCGAAGATGGATTTTTTGGAGATACAAAAACAGGCATGAAGTCAGTTCGGGAAGTTGAAGAATATGTCATTCACCCTAATGAAATTAAAAAACTTAAACGGGGGCAGGCGCTTCTATATTGCTCAAAGGTTGATCCTCACCATGTAATCATGAACATTAAAAGGGCCAACGAGTTTGAAGGGCGATATGAGCGAAAATTCAAAAATGAAAAAATAGCAAAGTCAGAAGATGTGAATGTTTCAGTCTTAGAGCAAGGGAATAATAATGATATGGAGTTTGATGATTTGATTTAGATATTTTTTAAATACAAAAAACAATAAAGAGGAGAATTTTTATGATGTTAGAGAGATTTTTAGGAAAGACTTTAAGTGCAGAAAAAATGAGTTACTTAGGAAAAACGGCAGGAGTTGTTTGGCAATACAGCAATGGGAGAACCGCCTGTATTGTGCAAATTGATCGTAATGATGGGCACGCTCATTTAACCGTCTTTGACTCAGAAGACGAACAAGGTACTTCGGTAACTAATTTTTTTGAATCAATTGCAACAGGTGTTTACTTGGAGCATCTCGCTGGTTCGTATCGCCCAGATCAATTGACTTTTTCTCAACGGACAACCTTGGCCGGAGATACAATTGCTCAATTTGGAATAATGCAAGTAAAGATGGAATGGACAAGAAGAGAGTTTGTAAATCCGAGTTGGGGGCAATGGATACCAGATAATAAATTAAGTGATGAGGAGACTATGTTTTTTTCTCTATTGAGCGGAAGTGCAGCAGTTGGAGCTGAGGCTTTTATGCGGGAAGAAATAGTCAAAAAAGGAGAACTTACTCCCAAGAAAGAAGAAATTTACAATGAGTATCAAAAAAGAATTGCTGCCAATGGCGACAGAACAAGATTTAATTTGAGACTTTCAAAGTTTTAACAATCTAGGCCGATTAACAAGGGGCTCTCTTCAACTACCTTATTGTAAATTTATGGATACAGGAGATGAATTAAATAAAGTGAAAAGAATTAACACTCTTGCCAAAAATGCATTCACTTCTTCTTCGATATTTTTTAGTTCTGAGGTAAAATCAATATTGCTTGGGAACTGTAAATATTCTTGACCTTGATCAAGCAGCAAGAAAATCTTTTTTTCGTATCCATTAATTTTTGCTTTAAGATAATGGGATCTTTCTTTTAGAGCTGCAATAATGAATAACTGTGCACTAGATATTTGATCTCCCATGCTTACCTCAATGGAAACAAGATCGTTATAGACATTAGCAAATACTTGCTTAATTGTTCCAACGTTATTTCGAATATTTTCAACAGCTGTCGTATCCGAGTTAAACATCTTCAAATCTTTTGTCATCGTTTGACGGTAAACCTCCAAAGCTATCATTGCCAAGACCTGCCGGATGTTTTGGAGTAGTTGACTTCGGCGAAGGAGAAGGTTTAGTCATGGCCTTCGGCTTTTCAACGGTTCTATTTGCTGTTTTTTGATGATTGTTCGATGCCTTTTTCTTTGATTCAGACTTCTCGCCCCCCTCAATTGCATGAACCAGTTCTTGAACTAAAGAACCAAGCATTTCTGCCTGATTTGAAAGATCGCTCGCCGCCTTTGAAGACTCGGCCGAGCTGGCAGTATTTTGTTGTGTCACTTGATCGAGTTGAGCAACGGCCTTTGTTATTTCGTGAACACCTTGGGCTTGCTCCTGACTCGCTGAAGATATTTCTGTAACCATCTTGGAAACACTTGCCACCGATAAAACTATCTCATTTAAAACCGCTCCACAGTTATTTGCAATGTTAGTCCCTGTCTCTATATTTTGTTTACTGTCTGTTATCAATCTTCCGATTTTGTCTTTTGAATTTCTAACGATACCTTCAACTTTTTGAATACTGTTATCGAGCATTGAAGAAATTTCTATCGCGGCAGAGCCGCTCATTGCTGCTAAGTTCCCAACCTCTTCTGCGACAACGGCAAATCCTTTTCCATTTTCGCCCGCACGGGCGGCCTCAACTGAAGCATTAAAAGATAAGAGTTTCGTTTGAAAAACGATATCGTTAATGACTTTTGTTTTTGTACCTATCTCGCCAATTACCTTAACGATGTCTTCCATTTCCCTGTTGCTCTCGTTGATTTGCTCCATAATGCTGTTGTTGCTTGCATTGATGGCCTCAATGGCCTTAATCATTTGCTCAACTACGACCTTTCCTTTTTCAGCATTTTCCAAGCTTTGCCCAGATGCCAGTGCGGACTGCTTGGCATTTTCTGTGTTGGCATTAATCATTGAACTAATTTCTTCAATTGATGAAGAGGTTTCTTGCAATGAAGCCGCTTGCTCTGTCGTCGCTTGAGAGAGTTCTTCCGACGCAGAAGCTATTTGAGATGAGGCTGAACTAACCTGTGAACTGGCCTCGTCTAATGTTTTTCCGACAGACCTAAACTGCGCCACTAATTGATTCAGAATATAGATTGCAAGAAAAGCAACTGCAATTAAAATTACGACCAAGAAAATTGTCAGAATGATGAAGTTTCTCTGTGCCTCACTCGCCGCGTTTTCCAGATCACTTAAATTTAAATTTTGCTCGCTTTTTACAATCTCATAAACGGCATCAATTTGACTTGTTATACTTTTAAAGAAAGAGCTTGCGTCGACCCCATAATCACCGAGGTTATATTTATCAGAAAATGTTTTAAAATTATTTAGAACTTCTTTCCACCCAGGTGAATTCAATGCTTCGTAAACTTTTTTTCTTCCATCCTTTGAAATATTTAATCCAGGTGATTCAAGATTAATTGTAATACCTGATAAGTATGTCGAATACAAATCTCTATCCTTGATCTCTTTTTTTAAATTTCCTGCAAAGACACCATTTAAACTTGCTCGTAATTTACCCATATTTTCTTTGGATTCTTCAAAGATTGTAAGACTTGAAAAGCGTGATTCAAATCCTTGGTAATGAGCATTTTCAAAAAGCTTAACCTGCACATTTATAAATCTTTTAATGGCATCAGCAAAAAGTACCAACACACTTTGAACTTCAGCATTATTTGCCCCCGCCGATCGGATTTCTGAAAGCATGGATTTCATTCCACTTATTTCAGCGTCCTTGTCTGCAAAATTAACATTCTCAAGATTTTTATAATACGAAGTAGTTAAATCATTTACTTTATTTTGTTGAAGTCTTAATTCATCTTGAGTTAATTTTTTATTTAAAAAAAGCGCCGTCATGCCACGCTCCCTTTGTAATTCATGCACAATTGCAGACAAAATTACCTGAGACTTTGCACTATATCCTACCGCGACCGCATCATTCTTGTTTTTATTGAACTGGAACAGGAGGGAAACTCCTAATGCAAAACTGAGAATCATAAGGGGAATGACAATAATAGATATTTTAATTTTCAAAGAAAAATTTTTCAAAACAATACCTCTATGAACAGACTGTTAACAACTTCACGACTTATCTTTATATAAAATTAATAATTCTATTAAATATTACCCCCCCCCCCCGTAAATTTTAAGGGGTTGAACTTTTCTTAAACCCCGAGGGCTTATTTCTCCACAACCTCCCACCCCAAACGTTGTCTGTTAAAAAACATTTGCTCGAAAA
>JAGOVS010000167.1 GCA_018060625.1 Bacteriovorax sp.
GATAATGAACAGCAAAGTATGGAAACTCAATAGATTTTTTGGAAATTAAAAAAATTACAGGGTGGGTATTTAGCTAAATGACTCTTGAGAATTCTTGTCTTTCTTTTTGTCGATCCAGTTGAAGTTGCTTGTAATCGCTAAAAAGAGGACTCTCGAGAACAATCTTGGAGAGAATGCTATTTTGCTCGGTCAGAAGGGGGATTAAGATGTCTTTACCTTTGTAGGTAAAGGCCTTGACGGGAACATCGTAAAATTTTTGTTGGTATTTAATTTTCATGATGAAGGCACTTTTATAATTGATGCCTAATTTTTTTAAGTTATCTATTTTTAATTTTGAAAGCTCGTCACTGGTGACCACGGCCTCTGGTGAGTCGGCACTCGTGCCACTTCCCACAGCAGCGCTGGTTTTAGCACCCGTATTTTTTCCTTTATCGCCCTCACTTGCCGTTAATTGCAGGGCCGCTTCAGAGCTTCCACTTCCCGTTGTTCCTTTTGCAGATCGTGAAGAGGGATCGCTGCCTTCGGGTGATTTAGTTGCGGCGGCCGCTTGTGAAGTGGTGCCCGCAGGAGTTCTTACTTCTCTTGTGGCCAAATCACTTTGCCAATTTCTGAGTCTGCTCTCCCATGAATTGAGATTGCGTTGATACTGATCAAGGCGCTCGCGTTCAGCGTTGTTTAATCCAGCAAGCTCATTGCCCTTTGTAACCCCTCCGAGTGAGGCCGGACTAAAGCGAGCGTTGTTGTCGGCAATCGCTGCGACCTTTTCCGCTCCATTGCCTTTTAGTGAGCCTGTGACGGCCTCGAGTTCATCGCGCAGTTTTCTGATTGCACTCTCGTTTGATGAGTCGGAGTATTGTCCAATGGCACCGGAGGCTCGGGCAGGCACTGGTCGAGGTGTTGATGAGGCCCTTGGAGCCGCCTTACTTGCAAAGGATTCATTTGAAGGAGTATTTTGGTCTTGAGGAAATGCCGAAGATGAAAGCTCATGGGGAGAGTTCGCTGTCTGACTTTGTGGCTGCTGAGCTTGCGCCTGCGTCTGATCCTTTGAGTGAGCAGCTTTCTCGGGAGCTGCTTTTGGCACTGTTGCGGCAACGACAGAACTCTTCTCTGCTTTATCAGAGGACTCTTTTGATCGCGGCGTAAGAGCGAGTGAAGTTGAGGAGAGT
The DNA here is from genome assembly GCA_018060625.1 of Bacteriovorax sp. Taxonomy (GTDB): domain Bacteria; phylum Bdellovibrionota; class Bacteriovoracia; order Bacteriovoracales; family Bacteriovoracaceae; genus Bacteriovorax. The sequence continues at coordinate 1,167 of JAGOVS010000167.1, forward strand.
GGGGTTTTTCCTTCGACAACATGGATTCCTTCGACGCCGAGAAGGTTGGCAGTGAAAGAAGAATAGCGTCCTTGGGGGCCTGATCTTGATTGTAATGCTGAAGAGCTTGAGTCTTGTGGAGAGTGAGAGCTTGCGAGCAAAGTATTTTGAGCGTCTTCTTTATCTAAAATATCTAAATATGCCACAAATTTTGAAATTTCATCAGTACAAGTTTTACCTGTAGGGCAGTTGTATTGATCACCTATTTGTTTTGAAGTGGGATGTTTGCCATTGGCGCAGTGATTGGTTTTATCGTTTAAGGAGTCAGAACATGTGTAGAGTTTGCAGAAAGTGGCGTTTAAAAGAACTGATTCATTTCCGGTTTTCTGATCCGGTCTTATATTTTTAGTGAAATCTAAATACCATTGATCAATATTTTCACTTTGACTAAGTTGCATAGGCGTTTGTTTTTGAGCTAGGCATTGAAAACCATAAGCAGAAAAGAAGAGTTCACCTTTAGAGGTATCGGCGGAAGGAATGCTTTCCATCTCATCAAAATTTGTTCTAGGTTCAAGTCCATCAAATATTTTAGTTGAGACGGAAGGGTCTAAACTTCCTAATTGTTTTAAATCTTTGCATAAAAAGGTCTTGACGTTTTTAGTAATAAGGGCGCATTGATTCGCTAAGCCTTTTGAGAGAGCAGGGGCATTTTTTTTATTGGTGAAAAAGGCAGCGATATATTTTTGTGCCTCTTCAGGTTTTCCATTGAATTGGATTAGGTAATTTTGAAAAGAATTCTTTGTTTCTGGAGTACTTTTGGCGATGAGTTTGAGTTGGGGTAATTGATCATAATAAGCTTGGGTGTTGGTTTTGCTTATTCCTTCAAGTTTCGTTTCTCGAATAATTTTATTGGCCGTATAATAATCAATTTGACCAGATAAAATAAAATCATTAGAGGCACCTTGGAGAGGACAACTTCTTTGGCGACTTACTGACCCAACATTGAGTACACTTGCAAATTTATTAGTAAGCTGCTCAAAGAGATTGGCCCCTTTTGACGAAAGTTTACTTCTTAAAAGCTCTAGTTTTTCCCCTCCACATTTTTTAGCAGAGTCATTTAAAAGTTCTAATCGACAATCGCGTTTGACGTCATTACTGAAAGGGATTTCAGAATCATTATAGGAGTAGAATTGATCTAAAAGCGCCATCTCTTCCATGTTTTGCTCGACTTGATTGGCAAGTTCTGTGGCAAGGATGTCATGAACTTTTTTTTGATGAAATTCTCTTATGCCAAGTGAGTCGACCATGCCCCCTGCTAAATCACAGTTTTTTAATCCCAGTTGTGAAAAATTCATAATCTCTATTCTTGCACTACAGGGAATGTGTTCGTCAGAAAGAGCCATGAAGGGAAAGAAGAGGATAATTATGACTTTCATATGTTTCTACCTACGGGCATTTTTTGTCAGAATATTTTGAATAAACGCCACCGTTTTCACAAATATACTTTCGAATACTTTTTGCAGCATTTAAAATTTCTTCGTTCTGATAGGCATTGGATTGAAGTCGAAATTCAAGATAATCAAGAAGAGTCTCTCCTTCTGTGTTTTTTGCATTGATGGCCTTAAGCCAGAGGTCTTTATTTTTTCTACGCTTATGGTAATAATTAAACACCTTTTCAGCAAAATTTTGTCGTGATTCTGGATAGTCGACCACCATATGAAGAAGAGGTGCTTTGACATCTCCTCCATACCCTTGAATTCTACATCCAGCACGTTGAAAATAATCTTCCACAGAATAATAAGGAGCTTTCTCTAGTTCGGTTTTTAGATAGTAATTGACAGTACTTTCTGATTGCTGGCCAAATCTGAGACAAAATTGTTGAGTCGTATCTTCAAAATCTGGCTTGAAATTTGAATTCGCAGTAGAAGAAATAGCATTAAGGACATCCGAATTCGGAACTTTCGGCATTCCTTCCATATTCTTATTCTTGCATTCCGCACAGGTATCATCGGCCCACAGTTCAGAGCTTACGAAAGTTGTTAGGAATAGGCTTAATAATAATTTACTAAACTTCATGAGGATTGGTCCTTATTGTTAAAAATAAATGTCTCTTCAATGACTTATCGATTGGGGGGGGGAATTCTTTAGTTTGAGGGTGAGGGTTTTTAGGGAAGGGGAAAAATGGGGTAGATGTTGCCGGGGAGAGAGTGGTTTGGCTTGAAACCTGATTGTTCAAGTGTTCTATTAAAAATAAAATCTAAAGGAATGTATAAAATAAAGACAGAGAGGGTATTTTGTAAAGGGATACTTATTTTGTATAGTACTAAGATTTATTAATTGCTATTGTTTTTTTGCAGGAATTTTTATTTACAACTAAACTAGGAGATAGATATGACAGACATTTTTACAGTTTAATAAATTGCTCGGGGAGGATGAGACCAGTTATCCATCCCCGATCTTTGGAGAAAAGACATGAGGTCTTGGAATCGTTCAATGTATTTCATTGTGATAAGCATTTTTCTAATTCAATTTTCTTTAAATTTAACTAATTTTAGCGTCATAGCATATTCTTCATATGCATATATAGGACTAATGAAGACGAGTGTGACTATTGTCTTTGGAGCTCTTGGTTCATTGAGTGCATTGCTTTTTTCGTATTTAGAGTTTCGTAAAAAAAAGAAAGACTCATACATTAGAAAAAATACTTATGGGCTTTTATTGATTTCCGCTTCTATCGTTGCGAGTATCTCGGATTTTTCGTCGAAGATTTGGCTTATTGCTTACATGCTGATGAATACCAGTTTTTCACGTCTAATTGCTGCTCAATTAGTTGAAGTAGGTAGAGTTGATTTATTTAACATTGAAAAGAACAATAAAATATTGCAAATTACTTCTACTTTTGCAGTTTTAATTGGCGTAGGATTGGCACCATTAATTGCCATCAATTTCCCTATCAAATTTGTGTTGGTAATTGCTACTTTTTGCAGTATTTTGAATTTGTTTTTATTCAATTACTTTCTGTCAATCACTCATGAAAATGAGGATAGCAAAATAAATGAAGTTGAATCATTCAAGAATTCAGACATGTTTAGTTTTTCTGAAAGCAATTTACTAATTTATTATTTGATTTTTTCTGCATGGTTACTTGGAGGGTTCTTCTATGTAATAGAGGTACCTCTATTAAAAGAAAGATTTTCAGCCTCTCCTGCTGAAATATCTTATATTTTTCTGCTTAGTATCGTTTCAAATATTATATTTATGATTTTTTTTAGAGTTCATAAAATAAAAAACAAGCTACATTCAGTACTCCTATACACCACAGTTGCATTACTCTGGCTGGCACCAATTTATTGCTTTAATCAAAGCAGAGTAGCCGTTCCCTTAATAATTATCTTGTACGGTGCTCTTAATGGAGTATTTAATATTACCTATACCACAATAATTCAGCAGTTTTCCAGTAAACAAGAACGTGTGAATGGACTCTTATTTGCAAGATTTTTAACTCAGTTTGCAATTTTAATCGGAGCAGCTATTTGTTATAACTTTAAGACTGAAGATGTTTATAAGATTGTTTTCGTCATTGCTTTTTTACTCACACTTCCGCTATTGCTGTATAAAACAATTAAACAAAGAAAAAAGTTAATTTATTTCGTGATAATGTCCTTCTCTTTCCACTCAGTAGGATATTCAATTGAGCGTAATAAAGAAATACGAGTAAAAACTCTAAATATCCCAGTATCGCTTAAATCTAGCGATATTCTTGACAGTAGTTCTGCCTTAATACTTAAACAAGTTTTTGATAACCTATATACATTTGATGAAAATAATTTTTTAAATCCCGTGCTTGTAAAAAAACAGCAATGGAGTAATGACTTTAAAAGATTAACAATTGAATTAGACACTAGTCTAAAGTTTTCAGATGGAACTCCGCTTACCGCATTTATAACCGCAGAGTCTTTAGGGAGTACGATTAGAGATCTTGGAGAAAGTGGACGATGGGCCGCAGGGACACTCGAGGGATTTTCTGTTTTCTTTAAATCAAAGAATAAGTTTCCAAAAGGGATTGTCCCGAAATCGTCATCGGTACTCGAATTTAATTTTTCAAGTTCAACGCCTAATTTTATTCAGAGCTTGGCGTCACCTTACTTCCTAATATCGAAAAGATTGAACAATGGAAACCTCGTTGGAACTGGTCCATTTTTTATCAAGGAAAAGAGTGAGTATAATATAAGACTTCATCTTAGAAATACAAATAAAAATATTAATGAAGTAGAGAGTGTTGTTTTTTCAAACAAGCAGGATGATTTGTTAAAGGATGACTTCGATCTCTCCTTTGACGATCCATTTAAAGTAACCAGTAAATCATCCTTGAAAGAAATAAATTATAACTACCTTCAAGCAGTTGTTTTGATGTTAAATACCAAGTTTGAATATTTTAAAGTTGCCAAAAATAGATGTACCGTGGCCAATCTTATTCATCTCTCATTTGAAAATTCAGAATATTCATGGAGGCCAATCGAGCTTGGCCTTCCATTTTCTTGGTCGATTACACAAGTTTCAACTAAGAAATTCAAA
>JAGOVS010000169.1 GCA_018060625.1 Bacteriovorax sp.
TGGAAGTTATTTCTTTAAAGCTTGAACAAATTCTTCAAAAACATTTAAAGAATTCTCACCTTTGCACCATTTTTTGATACTCGCTAAATTCACCTCTTGATTTTTTGCAACGAGAACCGCTTGATCTAATCCTTCAGGTGCTTTGAAATGTATGTAAGATGCCAATCGATCCTTTACACAATCAGTTGGTGAAAAAAATTTTATGATTGTACCATCAACTTCAACTTCATCTGGAACAATCGTATTATCCTCACCGATACCAAGAGGAGGACCTCCGGGAAATTCAACAAAGAGATGCTTACATTCTGGATGTACAAAGTGTCGTCGATGTTTTTTAAAACCAAGTTCACTCATTGTTTCTTCAAGTTTGGTTACAAACATACTTACTTTCACAAAATCTAAATCACCTGAGCGATAGGCACCATTTGAATAAATAGAAACAACCGCACCACCAACAAGGATTGTATCAATACCCTTATTTTTAAGATGAACTGCTACATATTCCCAAAGTTCTTTTTCTGTGCAAGTTTTTAAATTAATCGCCAAGTGCTTCCCCTTTTCTTATGACGGGTTTTCCTGGTCTTCGAGGTCGTCTCCTTGCTGCAAAAATCTTTTCCTTATCCTCTAGTGAAAGACCATCGTAATAGACTTTAATCAAATCCATAAAAGGTTTTACTATAGGAGATTTTTTGTTGAATAGGTAAATGCGGGTTTTACCAATGAGCTTTGAAACAAGAATGCCCGCTTCTTCAAATCGCTCAAATTGTTTTTGAACTGCACTTAAAGAAATCTCATAATCTTTTGCAACGGCAGAAGGATAAATTTCACCATAATGAATTAAATGTAACATAATTTTCATGGCAGTATCGCTGCCTAAGATTTTTTCAAGCATGGGGATATCTTAGCAAATACCCCCTCACGGGTCAACCTCTTTTGGAGGTCATAAGACCTCTTAAAGAGGTGGTGGAAAATCCCCTACCAAAATGAAATTGAGCGGTTAAGCTTGAGAAGTAGACTGAGAAGAGACTATATGTTTAGCGTTTTAAATTTTTCAACCGCCACAGCACTTTTTATATTTTTTACCGCTGTTGCATGGACAAGGATCATTGCGCCCAACTTTTAAAAGTTTTCTTGGTTTAACTTTTGACCTCATCGCCATTTGAATAAAATTAAGTTCATCAATAAATTCATCTTTATGATCTTCTGAAACAGATTCAAGGTCTAGCCAAGCTTGAGCACTGACTGGAAGTGTATCTAAATATTCCTTTTTAAGTAATTCTTTTCGCTCGTCAATTTTTTTTGCAATTTCCTCTTTGGATGTTGTCGATAATTCAGATCGCTTAAGTAACATTTTCATGGCGCGATCATCGTTATGTCCTAAAATATCAATTAAAAAATTATCATCAGTATCTTCAAAATGCTTTTCAGCAAAATCATTTAAATTATACTTTTTCTCAACATAAACAGATCCCAATTCATACCACTCTGCTAAAAGTTCATGATATTCCAAAGGGGCTTCAATGTATTTTACCATGGGTGCGATAAACAGGAGTCGATCCACTACTGCCTTTTGAACTTTTTTATTATCAACTTCCATAGCGATGACATCTTTGAGCCAATGCATATCGGGAGGGTCTGACAAGACTTCAATCATATAATTTAAAATTTCTTCATTTTCAAAACCTGAATAAATTAAAATTTCAAAAATGTTAAACTCAAAGATACTTTCAGAATCGAAATATTCATTCCATTTTTCAAATAAAAATTGTCCATGAGATTTATTCACTATTTCTTGCAAACAAAGGGAACATTCACTTGAAAGAACTTCATCATCTTCATCCAGGTTTTCAAAAATATCAAAAACAACTCTAAAGGCATCAGTCTTCTTATGCCAACCAACGAGATTAACGGCCCTCTGGCAATATAAATAATTATCACTCTCACAAAATCCATCATAGTCTTCGATGATTTCATTTCGATATTTTTCAAGAAGGTTCAGTATATTTCCGAAATCCAATTGATTATTTTTTAATAATAAAACTTTTTCAAATGACGGTTCTACTTCTGTAAATATTTCATGATTAATCATTTGCACAACTCCTTTTCATAATTTGGGAATTACCACTTGAAAAAACCATTCAAATGCAACTTTTGGATCATAGTGAACATCATTTGGTAACAAAGGTAAAATGTCTTCAAGAAATCTAGGATCGCTCATCTTCTCTATAAGATTAGTTTCAAAACTAGATCTAGAAGCTCCGATGTTTAACAATTTGAAGCTTTTAACAATATTGTCCCAATCAAAATTTAATTTACTTAACTCGTATAGATCAAAAAGATCGCGCCCCTTTTTTCTCTGGTAAAGAGCACGAATTTTAGAACCAATCATTTCCTCTGTGTCGAATGCCACGATTGTTGTCGCGCCCGTGAAATAATCCGACTCGACTTTATATGGAATTTTGAGCAAGGGCGCCTGTGGTAGCGTCTCCCTTACATTTATTTCAATCTTTAGTTTTCTAGTATCTCCACTTATAGATTGATAACTGTAGATGATTTTTACTGATTGTTCAGTTTGCTTGATTTTTGGTTTACTTTCAAATCTATTTTCTAAAGCCTCTTTGACTGCATCAATCAAAGGCCCTGCTGGACTGTGATCAAGTCGATTCAGGTCAATGTCTTCTGAGTATCGCAAAGGTTTTGGGAGTATTAATTTATTTAAGGCAGTTCCTCCTCTAAAAGCGATTTTATCTTTAATGAACGTGTGTCGATATAAATCTACCAAGCAAGCAGAAATAATTAAATCCTGTTCAACTTGATCATCTAGCGGCCAATTGGCAATGCTTCTCCAAGATGTAATCACTGGTTTTGGAATCATTAATCAGGCTCCACTGTTGTATTTTGATAAATTTTCCATTTTTCACTAAATGGGTATTGTGAGAAATTTTTCATGTCTTCTTTTTTGCTGGATGAAAGGAGAATCCTACTCGCTCTTTTTTCATCCAAAACATTTAAAAATAAATTAGTTTCTTTAGTATGGCCTAAAATATTATCCAAAAGAAATCCCAATCTCTGAATGGCAGTTGTTGGTGTACTATGTTTTACGCAAATTGATTTTAGCTTATTGAAATCAATCTTTTCTACAAGGTCTTCTAATACAGTTGCAATATTATTCAAATGCCCACTTTTTTTGGGAAAGCGTATTAGATCTATGGCGGTCAGCTCAGGTGTTGAAACTAAATAATAGCCCCCAACTCCTGATACTTTTTGTATTTCAGTTATTTCGTCAAAATTATTTTTGGTTATAAATTCAATTTTAATTTGCCCAATAATAATTGGCTTTATTACTTTTTCGGCCACTATATAATAAACCATCGCTGCTTGATGTGAAGCCCCCCAGTATGCAGCTGCACTCAAGAGACCAACATAATATCTTGATTCCAAGTGGGCCATCATTGCATTAATAAAATATGATGGATGAATCGCTCCCCTTGTATGTCCTGTGATTACTCCAAAACCATTTCGAATCATTTTAACTTTACCTCTAGCCGCTAATCTTGAGAGCGATACTGAAAGAGACGAATCTTTCATGTTTAATTCTCTCGCAATCTCTTTAAACTCGAAGTGGTATTGTCCTTTATGGACTAATTCATCTAGAAAATCTGATACAGTTAATTTGCTATTCATTTTACCTATATTAACATAATTGCTAATATAGGTAAATAGTATTTTTAACCTAAGTTATCATAAATGCTAATATGGGTTAAAAACATAGCATTGAATGCTTTTAAGGTACTGTTTTTATGAAAGTACATGAAGTTCTTAAAAACAACCCCACTTTTACACTGGAGCCATAAAATATATCTTCTCTATCCATTACTCATCTAAAAAAGTCTAACTAAACAATGTGGCCCATAAGGGCAAGACTAGCGAGGTAAATAATAAGCGATAGTTTGAGTTTTTATATTTCTACCCATATTAACACCTTTGTTAATAAGGGTAGAAAAATTATTTTCAAGGACTACATACAGGTAGTCCTTTGTGCATGCCAATTTTTTTGAGAGAATAAATAATTAAGGAGTACCACCATGAAAATCACGCAAGATCTTATTGTATTTGACCTAGAGGCGACATCAAGTCAAAGCGCTGAGGGACATCAAGAAAATAATAATATAATTCAGATCGGCGCAGTCTATCTGAAAAAAATTGATAACAAAAGATATAAGATCACTGACCGTTTTAATGAAACTATCAAACCTAAAAATGAGGTAATTTCTCCTTTCATAGAAGAACTAACTGGCATCACAAATGAAGCGGTCAAAGATAAAAATTATTTTGATCATGCAGGAAATACTTTTCAAGAATGGGCCATGAAAAATGGCAATATAAAATCCATTCGCCTTTGCGCATGGGGGAATTATTTTGATGTTCCTCTTCTTCGCAAGCACTATGAAAAATTCAATTTAAAATATCCATTTTCTGGCACCGCTTACGATATTAAATCTTGGACTGCACTGTGGCTTATGCTCTCTGGAAGGCGAACTGATAAAATGAGCGTAGAAAGTATCTCTCAATTAATGGGCATAAAACCTCAGGGGAAATTTCATGATGCTTCGGTTGATGCTGAAATGACTGCTAAAATTGCACTAAGAATTTTTGAAGATCTTGATAATGGTATTTTTGTAGATAACGACAAAAATGGGAAAGCTGATCATTTTAAATTAGCTAGATCATAATATATCGAAGGACAAGGGGCCGACTGTGGCCTCTAATTATTGATAAAAGATAATCCTAACATTTATTAATTTTTTTATATGTAGGTTTTTCGGGCTGTTCTTTGTATTCATTAATTTCTTTTTGAAGTTCTGAAATAATATTCTTTTTTTCTAGATCATCTTTCTCATCTGCCCAAAGACAAAATAAATCAAAGGCACCTTCATAAACTTCACCAAGCTTGACTGCGTCCGCGATAAAGCTTTCATCTATCTTACAATTATTCATAATTGAAGCTATTTCATAGAGTCTTATTTTTTGTGCTTCCGATGTTTTATACATGTTTTTTTACTTTTTTTTCAAAATCAGACATTAGTTGTTCTGGGTCATACTTAGTAACTCTAGTAGAACCGTCCGCTTTTTCTAATTTTGCCATTAAATGAAAATAATATTCTTGCGTCATCATTACTTTAACATCTTGCCCTTTTTGAATTATTTGATAGACATCACCATCTTCAATTTCTGAAAATAGATTTTTGCCAATATTAATTTCGTCCCAGTTTACGGTTTTTTTATATATTAAATTCCCCACTATACTGATCGCAAAATAAATTTCAAGTAAGGCCTTCACAGCCAGTGTTTTATTTGCCAATATTAGTTATGGCGAATAAATTTTTAACACCAGCGCAAAGACAAGAGTTACTCAGAGAGTTGAGAATCGAAGGGAAAGCAAAATATTCTGATCGAATAAAAACTATTCTGTTATTGGATGATGGAGAAACTTACGCCAAAATTTCAAAATTTTTATTTCTCGACGAAGGAACCATTGCCAACTATCGACGCCGATACAAAGAAGGCGGTCTCGAAGAACTTGTAATTGATGATTATAGTGGACGAAAATCAATGCTTTCTGAGGAAGAAGCTTTGGCACTTCAGATGTTTCTTGTAGAAAATCTATTTGATAATACCAAAGAGATTTGTTCCTATGTTTTAAAAAAATATG
>JAGOVS010000170.1 GCA_018060625.1 Bacteriovorax sp.
CAATAATCCTTATTTTCATTTTTTAAAAACCAATCTGTAGGTGTGAGCGGATTTTTGGTATCAATCATCACTGCGTATTCATCAGTATAGGTTTTATCGTTACTGTTTTTAAAGGCCTTAGGGTGTGGACCATGATGAATGCCTTGAGGGTGAAAGGTGAGAGCTCCGGCATCGATGTTGTCGCGAGAGAAAAAATTTCCTTGGTGATAAAAAAGAACTTCATCGAAATCAATATTCGAGTGATAGAAGGGTACTTTTAATACACCATGGGTAACGGAGTCTTCGAGGGGGCGTTCAACAAAAGAGCAAATAACAAAGTTTTTACAGACAAAAGTTGTATGAGCACTGGGGGGCATGTGATAGCGGTGACTCATCACCGGACAAAAATCATAGATCGAAAGTTTAAAGGGGTAGAGTGATCCCTTCCAACCACTCACGCAAAGGGGATTAAAGGGATATGTGACTGTAGTGGTGGAGCCGAGACGTTTGATTTCTACTTTGTATTCTGATAAGCCTTGCTCGCTGCCAAGAGCAGCTTCCGGAATTTGCAGAGCTGTTTGGTCATAGAGGGCATTGGGGCCCATCATGCCGCGATCAGGCTGTTCAAATTCAGATGAGGACTCAACCTTTAACAGTTTAGTTTCTGATTTTAAATAGAGTTTATAAGTTGTGCCTCGAGGGATAATGATGTAATCGCCTCTTAAATATTCTATATGGCCGAAGCTGGTTTCTATTCGACCAGATCCTTCATGGATAAAAAACATTTCATCGAAATCAGCACTACGATAAAAGTGAGTGAAAGATTTCGTGTAATGACCAAGATTAATAATGGCATCAGCATTTGTTAAAATAGGGATAAACCTGTTTTTATCTAATTTCTCAGTAAACATAGGAGGCTGGCAACGTGGTTTTAAATCACCCTCTATATCAATCCATCCAACAGGAGGTTGCTGGTGGTAAAGATGGGCCACTTTCCCAAAAAAGCCATTTCTTCCATGCTCTTCTTCAAAGTGCCCCTCGGGGATCTTAACGTGTGCTTGTTTTGTATAGAGTCCTGATGCTTTAAAATTTTCCATAAGTCATTTTGGCGATAAAATGATCACTAGTGAAGTAAAATTGTTGGGTATTTGGTAAAAAAGGGGGCCATTAAAATATTTATTTATTTAAATTGAAATGTGACCGATTAAGTTATCAAGAATGTATCAACATCCCATAAGGATTCGTATGAAATGGAACTTTTCGTTGTCTAGTAAGCTCTTTATTAACAATCTTTTTTACGCAGTCCCCATTTTTGTACTTCTTTATTTGATGTTCACTTCTTACGAAAAAGATCTTGTTTTTGCCCAAAAAGAAGTCATGGGAAATAGTATCCAAAAATCAGCTGTAGAATTGATTAATCTTATCGTAAAAAATAAAAAATATAGCTCTGACATGAATGCCTCGCTGGAAGAGGTTTTAAAGCAAATGCAAACCGTTGAGTCTAGCTTGCTTTTGGATGAGAAATCCCTCACTGATCGCAAAAGAGACCAACTTCATCAGGCCGTTTTGGCCAAAACCCTTAGTGATTTTAAAGAAGGAAAAAAAGAGGCCTATGCGGTTCTAAAAGATCTCAGAGAATTGATCATTCATACGGGTGATACTTCAAATCTGATCTTAGATCCTGACTTGGATTCATATTATGTCATGGATGCAACGTTGATTGTGGTACCTCAATTATTTGATCGTCTCTACGAAGTCGATCAATTTCTCACTGCTCTGACAGCAAAACCAGGTGAGCCTTTGTCTGCCGAAGAAAGAGTTAAGATGTCGGTCTATATTGCAATGTTAAAAGAATCGGACTGGGGAAGGGCCGTGGCCGATATAACAACGGCAATTAATGAAGATAGTAACTTTTACGAAAAAAACACAAAACTTCAGGGCGATGTGAAAAATAAATTAACTTCCCTTGATGGGGTATTTAAAAATTATCTAATGACTCTTGAAGAGATTGCAAGTGGGAAAAGAGAAAAATCGTCCATGGGAATTGAGCAGACGCTTCAAGTTATCAACGAAGGAAATGTATTTTATCTATTAATGAATCAAACATTAAACGAGTTACTCGAAACGAGATCAGCTGCGATCATGCATACAAGAAATAAGGCCATGGGGACAGGAGTTGCAGCCGTTTTCATTGCTCTCATCGTATCGGTGTTAACTTCTCTTAATTTTAATAAAGGATCAAAAAGAATTGCCGATGCACTAAGAAATCTCATTGAAGCAGTAGAAGTAAACAAAGACACAAGTGATAAATTGGGTGAATCATCTAATAGTTTATCGTCCATTTCCACCCAGCAAGCTGCTGCTGTCCAAGAAACGGTAAGTTCTCTTCATGAGATTAATGCCATGTCAGAGAAAAATTCAGATGGTATAAGATTGTCTTCTCAAAAAACAGAAGAAGGAAAAGTGAATGCTCTTAATGGAAAAGAATCCATGTCACTCATGGAAAAGACTATTAAAGATATGACCCTGAGTAATCAGGAGGTTTTCGATGAGATTACTCATAGCAATGAAGAACTAAAAACGATCATAAAGATTATATCTGATATTTCTGAGAGAACTAAAGTTATCAATGATATCGTTTTTCAAACTCGATTGTTGGCCTTTAATGCCTCCGTTGAAGCGGCAAGGGCGGGCGAGCATGGTAAGGGTTTTGCCGTTGTTGCGGAAGAAATAGGAAAACTGGCTTCAGTAAGTGGAAATTCAGCAAAAGAAATTAACGAGATCTTACACACGGCCAATGCTCAAGTTGAGGGAATTATTTCAAAGATGAACTTAAGAGTTGAAGAGTTAACTCAGAAGGCAAAATATCAATCAAGCACAGGTGAGAAAATAACATTGGAATGCGTTCATCATTTGGATGAAATCGTAACGAGTATATCTGATTTAAGTCTCATGATGGGAGAGATTACAATGGCCATCAATGAACAGACAAAAGGCTATACTGAGATTACTAAGGCCATTGATCAAATTGATGAGGGAGTTCATTCAGGACTTGTATTGTCTGGTGAAACTTCCCAAAATGCAATGGTACTTCGAACTCAGGTTGGAGAACTTAGAAAAATTGTTAAGACCATTGAAAAGGAAGTCCTTGGAGTTTCCAGTGCTGCTTAATGGGGAGTCGATCGATTAGAGGCCTTCTTTCCCACTCGGTTTACTAATTTTCCAATACCTTCTATTTCTAGCTCCAAGAGATCGCCGGATTTGATCCACTTATCAAGTTCAAGTCCGCAACCAGTTCCAACAGTTCCAGATCCAAAAAGATCTCCGGCCCGTACCCACTCATCTTTTGCGACATGAGAAATCATTTGGGCCCAGGTAAAATGTGAGTCAGCCGAGTAACCTTTTGACCATAATTCTCCATTTACTTTCGCCGTCATAAGTAAGTTGGGTTCACAACTTTCGAATTCATCAAAAGTAGTAATGACAGGACCGATGATAGAACAAAAGTCTTTTCCCTTGGCCGGGCCAAGTCGAATTTGCATTTCCTTTTTTTGTATATCGCGGGCGGAGATATCATTCAAAATGGTGAATCCGAAAATATGTTTATGGGCATCTTTTTCACGAATGTTGTACCCATCAAGGCCCGTAACCATTCCAAGTTCTAGTTCATAATCCAGAACATTTGTATATGATGGCCAAAGTACTTCTGTGTCAGGTCCAATGAAATGAGCGGTTGCACCTTTGTAGTAAGCAGGAATTTCATACCAAGCTTCTGGAATTTTTTCACCGCGCTTTTTAAAACCAACTTCAACATGTTTTTCATGTGCATAAAAGTCACGATAAGTTTCAATTTTATCAAGAGGAGCGGCCAGTGAAATGCCTTTTGTGGATAAGTCGATTAAATATTTTGTCCCATCTAAAAGAGAGTCCGTCCCACACTTTTCTAAAAATAATTTTAGGCCCATGGCCGTTTGCAGGATCTCTAATGGGTTTTCTTTCAAGGTTAGTAGTGCATGCAGCGAACTGGGGCAATAGTGATCTGCTCGCTCTCGGGGGTTGTAGCGCCCCTCTCGTTCAAAATCACAAGCATAAATAAAATTAGGATCTAGAATTGTGTTTTCATTCAACAAAATTCCTAATCGCTTGATGACCCCTAAATTGTGACGATGAAGATAAGTGACAATTTTCATAGTGAAGGTCTCCCATACCGCTTGTTATACTCTGGCAGCATTTCTTCCATTGCTTTAAAAAAGTGATTCATTTCTTTTTTTGTTCCAAGAGAAACGCGAACATATTCTGGCATTTCATTGGCCTTGAGTTGGCGAATGATGACTCCTTGATCGAGGAGTTTATCAAACATATAGCGGGAAGCTTCCTCAGAGCCTGTTTTAAAGGCAATAAAGTTTGCAGCTGATTGAATGGGATTGAATTTGTGTTTTGTAAGAAAGGCAAAAGTCTCATTGTAGCGCCGTTGATTATTAACAAGGGTTCTCCTTAGGTGAGGTTTGTCGTAAATAGCGCCTAAGGCTCCCATTTGAGCAATGAGACCAGGTTCAAAGGGAAGTTTTACTTTTGTGAGGTTGCCAATAAGATCTTCATGGCCAAAACCATAACCAATGCGTATTCCAGATAAACCATAAGCTTTAGAAAAAGTTCTTAGTGTGATGACATTGTCATAACGATAGTCCATGGAATTGGGGTAGTCTTTTCTTTCTTGGGCGAATTCAAAGTAGGCTTCATCTAAAATGACCAATACGTGAGAGGGTACATGTTGCATGAGGAGATCGAATTCTTCTTTGGTGATATAAGTACCAGTCGGATTGTTCGGATTACAGATGTAGATGATCTTTGTTTTAGCTGTAATATTTTTAGCAATTGTTGGAATATCAAATCTATAATCACTTGTAAGGGCAACCGTTTTTAAATGTGCACCGACGCTTCTGGCGATAATAGAGAAACCAATAAACGTATTTTCACTTGTTAGAATTTCGTGTCCAGGTTGCACAAATGCTCTGGCAATATAGGCCATGATGCCCTCGGAACCATTACCAAGGATTATATTTTCTTTTTTTAATTTATAAAGCTTCGCAAGGGCCTGTTTGAGAGCATAGGCATTCATGTCGGGGTAACGATGGACATCCCAGAGTGCATTAGTCATCTTTTGGATGGCAAAGGGGGAGGGACCAAGGGGATTCTCATTACTGGCCAATTTGGATATTTTGGTTAAGCCTCGTTCACGGGTGAGTTCTTCAATGGGCTTCCCTGCTTGATAAATTTGTAGATTACGAACATACTCAGGTACTAGGGTTTGAATCTGATCAGAAATTTCCGACATAACGATTATCCAATTTTAAAGATAGAATAAAGATGAGTTTCTATTTAACAAAGTTTACTCTTTAAGAAACAAACAGGCAAAGCTCTGATGGCTCAATTTGATGAAATTCACTTGCAAACGATTGTCGAAGGCGTTCGGCTTTTTAACGCCCAGAAATATTGGGAATGCCATGAGAATTTGGAAGATCATTGGTTGGAAGAAGCAGGACCGATGCGCAATATCTATTGGGCGATTATTCAAGTGGCCGCGGCCATGATTCATTACCGCGAGGGAAATCTGATTGGGGCACAAGGCTTGATAGTAAAAGCCAAACAAAAATTTGATCGCTGTGAACAATATAAAATAGAAAGTGC
>JAGOVS010000171.1 GCA_018060625.1 Bacteriovorax sp.
CAAATTTCCTTAAAAAATCCTAAAAAAAGAATTTTATAAGCGGCCATTAGGCCCTCATTTTTCTCTACAAGGGGGGATTCGATCGATTCCCTTATGGAATTATTGCTCTAATCCTTCCTATCGACTATAAGGTCAATTTAAAGGCCGAATTAGAAATTCGCCATTTAAAATCAAAACTTGATTTACTGGATTCTCATCAATGGAAGAGACTATTAGAAATTCAAGAATTGCAAACTGAATTAATGGAAGACTTGAATCGCAAAAAATAAGCAATTCAAGTCTTTTCGATTTAATCACAATGAAAATTTATCTAAGTTAATCACTTGATCTAAGTTTAAATTGTCCAAGAACTCTTTATCATGGCTAACAACAATAAGGCCGCCTGAGTACTGATTTAAAATGTCTTCCAAAACTTCTAAAGAGTGAATATCTAAATTATTAGTCGGCTCATCCAATAATAAAACTTCGGCCAAATCCCCTAACATCTTTTTGGCAAGTACTAGTCGAATTTTTTCTCCACCACTTAAATCTGCTATTTTTTTATAAACTTCATCTCGATGAAATAAAAAACTGGCCAGCCCTGTTCTAATGTCGGATTCCGTTTGATTAAGGGCCGCTTTCATTTCATCTAATACCGTATGATTCAAATTGAGCTCACTATAGTTTTGATCAACCAACTCTCTTTTTAAATCTGAACGATACAGACTCCCGACTTCTTTAAAAAAGCTTTGATTCATCAGGCTTCTTAATAACAATGATTTCCCAACTCCATTTTTACCAGTAATTCCCACTCTCGCGTTTCCATATAGGCTAAACGTCAGAGGTTTTTTCCATAAAAAATCCCCTTCTTCTTTAAGTAAGTTAAATTCAATACACTCAAAAATTTTTTTACTTTTTGGAATGGAGACGATGGGAATTTTCGCATAAATTTGTTGGTCACTGATCGCACTACTTTGCAATGCTTTTAACTCTTGCTGGGCCCCTTCGATTTGACTTTGGGCCAATTCATGATTTTTCCCGGCCGTCTGTTCAGCTAATCTTTTTCGACCTCCCAAAAGAATCTTAGGCATTCCTCCTTTTAGCGCATCTTTTTTTCCTTTTGCCAGACGCTTTTCTACTTTTTGCATTCTTTCAAGGTTTTCACTTTTTACTTTCTTTTGCTCTTTTTGAGCAATCCCGATTTTTTCTTGCTGAGAACTGATTAAATGGTCGCGATAAGATTTAAACTCATTCCATTGCCCACTAAAGACCAGTGGCCCTTGATTAGTGAATTCGACAATACAATCAACTTGATTCAATAGCTCTCGATCGTGAGAAATAATAATCATTCCTCCGTTAAAGCTATCTAGAATAGAGATTAAAAACATTTTTGCTTCATAATCTAAATGATTAGTTGGTTCATCTAAAATAAGAAAACTCGCTCCACTGCACCAGGCCCGTGCTAAACGCAGCCTAGTCCATTGACCACCACTTAATTGCTGGCACTCTTTTTCTAAATCAATTCCTTCAATAAAATATAAATATTCTGGATATTCAAAAAAATGAGCTTCCATTAGAAACTCCGCTGCATTTATCTGGGGTGGCTTTTCAAATTGCTCAAAAAAATAAACAGTTTCAGTCGAAGTAACGATTCCTGAAGATGGACTAAGGATACCGGCCAGAACTTTAGCAAAAGTGCTTTTACCCAGTCCATTAGCACCAGTTAAACCGTATTTTTGTCGATTAAACGTCAGATTAATATTTGAAAAGAGTCTTGTGCCATTAGGCCAAGAAAACTCTAAATGATGAGTTTGAATAGTCATAAAACATCCCTTGTCTAAAAAATTAGACAACTAATACTAATAAAAAATAGGGGTATTAATGTTTTATGCTCTCATAATATTCCAGGGACGACCTGGAAACTCTATTATGACATATTTTTTAATTGAGAGCAAATCAGTGATTTAACTGACTGAGATTTAATAAAAGTCTTGCAGATAAAAATCGAGAAATTCTTCTTATTTAAGAAGAGTATATTTCACAACGATATTTTTTCGTTTAAAAACCAAAAAAGAAGTATCAAAGTGGGCGATAGCCCGTCCTTGTCTTAAAAAGGGCGTCCCCGGTTTCGAATTAGTTTTTAAAACATTAGTCTAATTGGTCCTAGACCCCGTCCAATCCCTCAATTTATTGAGTACGCCCTACATTGTAGGCACCCACTCCTTCGAAACAAGTATCTATCTGGCTGAAATTATTACTTACAATTAAAGCTTTACAGAGAAACTTACGATCAGCTCTAGAATTGGTTACTGAAGGAAACAGATGTAAAAGGGATAGAGGTGATTATATGAATTCAAAAAAGAAAGTAATTTTAACCAGTGCAGCCTTGTCTTCATTAACATTCATGGGATTATTTACAAACACGACTACTGTGACCAAAGACAATGCAACAGATTTCGTTTGCTCAATCTATAATCAAGTATCCGCGGATATAATAAATAAAAATATTATAAATTTCTATCCGCAAATTAATATTAAAAATGATAATGCCATAATTTCAGATCAGGGCTGTTTAGAGTATGCTCAGAAATATTATTTAAAAGAGGCATCTTGCGGTATGCATAAAGAGGAGACAAAGGTAATTGTGAGACGTCGATCTGCGAAAGATTTGATCTTAAAAATTCCAAAAATAGACGTTGATAATAACCTCATAGATGTTTCAGGAGCATTCTCGTGTCCAAAAGTTGGCCCTGTTGCATCTGATGCCTGTCAAGATAAGAATTTTTGTGTTCATTCTAATATGCCAATCTTAAGTCAGTCCTCTCCAGGTCTTGCAAAAGAAATTTCTAGATTAAAAAATGATTCCTCAATTAAAGCAGATACCGGTTGGTGCGCAGCTGTTGCAACAACAATGTCCTACGCTGCTCATCAGGGAAACAGCAATATTCAAAATCTGTTGTATTCAAATTTACCAGGATTACTATCCGTTCCTCAAATGACTGATCTTGAAGCAAGAACCGTCGCTTATTCGCAGCACATATTTGATGTAGGTCAATCTATAGGAACCTTATGGAAACAAGGTGGGACTTGGACCTCTCAAATGGAATCAGGTAATCAAAAACGATTTCTAGACATGGATGTAGGTATGGTAGATGGTAGAGTTTCGAGAGTAATCTTAAATCAAAAAATGAAAGACAGTGATTCCGGCAAGCTTAAGTTTCAGGACAATAACCTCTACATAGATTTATTTAAAGTTGAAAAGCCAAGTATGGTTATTGGAGCAGTACAAATGTCGGCAACTTATAAGGCCGATGGCACAATCGACACTTCGAAATATACTGGAGCAGATAATATTATTGAAAATTATCTTGCAAAAAATGGTCATGCGCTTGCAGTCAATGGAATTGAAGAGGGCCATATAAAAATATTTGATCCATGGGGAAGAATTTATAATATTGATATTAAGGAGAGCGGAATAATAAAGGGAAGACAAGTCGTTCAACCTTCAGGAGCAGATGCATATGGCTATTTCAGCAATGAAACAAATTACAACAAGAAGCATCAATATAATCTGATCACGAATATCACAGGCTTAGGTGCTCGAGTTATTCAAGAACAACCTCCTGTACCACAAAGTTGTCTGCTAATGGTCGGAGGAAACTACAAGTATGATGATAAGAGCTCTTGCCATGGTTCTGAGGCCATTAAGAATTACTTGAGAGTTGCGTTCTGCCATAGTAAAGCACAGTTAAACTGGACAAGCCGGATATATTACACTGAGGGCGCTGTGAGAAAAGACCCAAAAACGTTTAATTTTGATGGCGGAGTGAAAAAAGATTTCAGTAAGCTATCTGACATGTGCGCTGATTTTGGATTAGAATATCTTGGAAAATAAGTTAACGTTGATTTCAGGGTGGGATCTTAAATGGATTCCACTCTAAAATCACCTTAATACCCATAGTCCTGTCATGAATAAATGTGATATCGTTTTTAATAAAGTATCCTCTTAAAAATGCCGATTAAATGATAGTGGAGTTGTAAAATATGAAAAATTATTACTATGCTTTAACTGGAATTTTTGTCGCCGGGACTATTTATTACCTCTACAGTGAATCTAAAATACCTTCCTCGGTATCCAAAAACGAAATAAAAGTACCTAACTGTTCAGATGACAAGGATTGCAACAAAGCAACAAGGTCTACGGCTTCAACAGTTCCCCCAAAATTGGTAACTAAAAGCGACAATGATAACAATGATTATTATAAGAACAACATTTACTGGAATAAATTATTAGAGAGAGATGATATGCATGGTCTCTTTAAAAGATCCATTGAGCTTTTTAAGGATAGTCCTGCAAAAGATGATCTTGCAGCATGGATATCACTGGGTGTTGTCATGGATTCTTCTAGCGAGTATGGGGAACTCATGCAGCATTCATTGGCCAGAATCAATAAAGATGCATCTGCCAATTTGAAAATGATGGAAAATGTTTCTAATAGTCTTAATCCAAAGGATAGTTTTATTAGAAATCAATTGATTAACATGGCCAGCCAGATGAAAGTTTCAGACGAGGAGAAAGTTCATTTTTTTGGTAACGAAATTTCAAGATCGGTTGAACTAAAGCCTGATGGAACTTTTAGTGATGATTCTTTAAATATCACGACTTCAATGATTTTTTTCAAGAACAATGTTGTTGATCAGGAGAAAATTCTTGATTTCGCTCAGGCAAGTATGGATAACAATCTTTCCCCAGAGATTAGAAAAAAACTTTTGCTTAGATATGAAACGTATTTTCCTAGTATAATTCCTCAATTAAAAGAATATATTAATAAATAAAAATCTCAGAACTAAACCTCTTTGAATCAGGCTAAACCAGGTCTGAAGGCGTAAGTTCTGACCTTTTCTGATTCACTTGATATGAACTATACTTAACACGTTTGAATTTTCAGGTCCCCAAAACTTCAAAATTATCAGTCAACAATGTGGATAATTCGTCTCGATACTTCCGAATATAGCGAAAGAAATTCACACAAGCTTCTTCAAAATTTGGAAAATCTTCATAGTGCTTGTTATAGAGAATCTTCTTTTTAAAAAACTTCCAAAGCCTTTCTATTGGATTTAAATTGGGTGAGTACGGTGGTAAATAGACCAGATCAATTCCAAGCTCTTTGGCAAGTTCTTGAACTTTCTTTGACCGGTTATAGCGGGCATTATCCATAATCAAGTGGACCACTTCTCCTGATGGATTCTTAGCTCTAATTGCTCTCAAAAGATCACAGATTGAATCTCCGTTTACCCAGTCACAGGTGCGTGCGATCACTTCAAGAGAGTTTATTTCTACTGCACCATTAATATTTAACTTGTATCGCCCAGAATTAGTTTTTATTTCAAAGTCCTCACCCTTCTTATTTAAGAAGAGTATATTTCACAACGATATTTTTTCGTTTAAAAACCAAAAAAGAAGTATCAAAGTGGGCGATAGCCCGTCCTTGTCTTAAAAAGGGCGTCCCCGGTTTCGAATTAGTTTTTAAAACATTAGTCTAATTGGTCCTAGACCCATTGCAATTGCAAGATGTGTTTTGCCTGTTCCTGTTGTTCCCAGGAAGAGTGCTATCTCGTTGGCATGAACAAAGTCGAGCCGTGACAACTCTTCAATTTTTTCCCTAGGAAGTTTTTTATTAAATT
>JAGOVS010000032.1 GCA_018060625.1 Bacteriovorax sp.
TATCAAAAGAACAAACTGGACGGCAGGCTGTATGGCCGTCGACGACCAAGAGATGGATGAAATTTTTAAAAACATTGAGGTTCCAATTCCAATTACTATTTTTCATTAGATCCAAAATGTATTACAAGTTCTCATGGAAAAAGATAATACTGAAGAAATTGGAAAACAGATTGCCTCTCTCGCTCTGATTGAAGTTGGCCTTGGAAGCCTGTTGCACTCCTTCAAGATCCCATTAACGGGTCATTTTTTATCAATTAACCAAACAGCGCTTCTGTCTCGCTCAAGTTTCAAACTCAAATCGACCAAAGCTCCGCTAGAAATCTCCCTGGTCGCCTCAATTTTAAAAAGTCTCTCTCCTGCTGGAAAAAAACTCACCCCTATGCTCGCAATAGCCGCTCAAGGGTTACTCTTTTACCTAGGTCTCTTTCTTGGAGGGATTAATGCATTCGGTTTGTTTATAGCGGTTTTTTTATCTTCAGCCTGGGCCTTTTTGCAACCTGTTCTTTTCATCTATCTTTTATTTGGCAAAACCTCACTTGATGTTGCTGAACATTTTCTGCAAGAAATTGAAAAGATTTTTCCACATACTGATCAAATTTTCGTTTGGATTATTCTCGCTTTATTTTTCCTTAAATGTATCATTGCCTATTCTCTTTCTTGGGGCTTTATTCGAATGTCTGATGACACATTTTTAAAGTTTCAAAATAGAATGATTCTGGAGATAAAATTTAAAAAACCGAAAACAACTTCTGCGTTTAAACTCGCTTTACGAGATCTATTTAATCCTCTCTTTCTTTTTTCTTTTTCTTTTACTTTTCTTTTTTTTATTCTCTCTCAGGCTTCCTTCGCTCAAATACTTTGGGGGCTTTTAAGGCCTCTGGCGATTGGGCTGATCCTTTTTTATTGTATTCGCGTTTACCCTATTGATAAGCTTAGTCGCTTTTTCAAGAAAAAAGGGCTTCACAGAATCTCCCGTTTACTGACCCATGCTTCAAAAGCAGTAAATGAGAAAAACAAATCCAAACCTCTATAAAATTTATAGCAGTTCAAAAATGACTTGATTTTTTTTTATAATATGGCAGAAAGCGCCGTACAAAATTATTCTCATTTTTTTGATCGATAAGAAACAATTTGTTTCTTATTTATATATATTCATACCCTCAGCTTCTGAGGGTATTTTCTTGATAAATATCCCGACACTTCATCAACTGCGCCACAATACTTATGGCAATCTCCACTGGTTGGTTATTTCCAATCGATTCCCCAATGGGACAATTGAGCTTGGCAATTAACTCAGACCCTATCCCCATTTTCAACAGATCATTTTTTAAGACACGCGCTTTTGACTCACTTCCAATGACTCCTATATAAGGAAATGTATGCTTCGACATCGCTTCTGCTAAAATTGGCAAATCAAAGGCATGCCCCATCGTCATTGAAGTTATAAACGTTTCTGGATGAAGCTCCACAAGGACATCTTCCATTTTCTCGCTTGAGATTTTTTGCAAACGAGGGTGCTCTGGAAGTTTATTGAGCCATTCAGCTCGAGGATCAATACAGATGATATCGCAGTCTAATTTTATCAATAGACGAACGAGCTCTTGGGCCACATGCCCAGCACCAAAGACAGCAATTTTCCAAATTGGGCGAGGTCGCATTTTTTCAAAAAACAAACTCACGACTCCCCCACAAGTCATCCCCACATCTTTTTGCAAATTCCATTCAACAAAGTCATGAGATTTTTCTAGGGATAAAAGTTCTCTTGCATACTCAATAGACTTTTGCTCTACCTTCCCCCCCCCAATTGTTCCAAATAGAAGTCCCTCACTTCCAACAATGATTCTCGCTCCAATTTCTTGAGGAGCACTCCCACGTACATCAACCATTGTAACGACAACGGATTCTCTAGGTGTACTCTTAACTTTAATAAGTGCTTGTAGGAATTCTTCATTCATAGCGAGAAAGCTCCATTAATATAACTTCATGGGTGGCCGGACTTGAAAGCTGAGGTAGG
The DNA here is from genome assembly GCA_018060625.1 of Bacteriovorax sp. Lineage (GTDB taxonomy): Bacteria > Bdellovibrionota > Bacteriovoracia > Bacteriovoracales > Bacteriovoracaceae > Bacteriovorax. The sequence continues at coordinate 2,015 of JAGOVS010000032.1, forward strand.
TTTTTACCACTTCTAAAACTTAAGGCATGCTTTACAGCTGTCCAAACACTCGCCCCCAATAACAGAGGGGGCTCACCTACTGCTTTTGAGCGATGAACATTTTGAGTATTACTGTGATTTTCTAATAATTTTATCGTAAAACATCTTGGCGTATCTTGAATGCTTGGAATTTTATAGGTTGTCGGTGAATGGGAAAGCAACTTCCCACTTGGGTGATAAAAAAGATTCTCGGTCGTCACCCAGCCCGCTCCTTGAACAAAAGCACCTGAGACTTGCCCCTCATCAATCCCTGGATTAAGAGAGCGACCAAGATCCATTAAGATATCGGTGCGAAGAATTTTTAACTCTCCCGTGTACTCATCAATTTCTACCAGACTAACGGCTGCCCCATTAGTAAAATAATTAAACGCTTTTCCTGTCAGACTTTTTTTATCAAATCCCAATCCTTCAGTTTTAAAAAAAGCATAATCTCCGAGTGAAATTCGATTAAAATATGCAATCCTAAGCAACTCCACCCACGAAATTTTTTGCCCATTAACAGTCTCTTTTACTTCTTCATTCTCAAATAAGATATGCTCTGTTTTCACAGATTCATCAAAATCAGGTAATTCTTTTAAGTCATTAAATGTCACACCCGAAAAATGCAAATGGGCCACCCACTTAAGACGAGCGAGAATTTTTGTACAAGCAAGCAAAGTCGCTGCTCCGTTAATATCTGCTCCACTTGAAGCGGCGGTTGGTGAAGTATTATGATTTTTTTCAGTTGACGTCGACATCATCACAACTTTTTTAGGATCAATACCAAAAGCATGGGCAGTAATCTGCTGCATTTTAGTATTCACCCCTTGCCCCATTTCCGTAGCTCCAGTCGACACTTGAATGGTTCCATCCAAATGAACATTGACGAGAGCATTACCTTGATTGAGATGTCTGGCCGTAAAAGCAATTCCAAACTTACACCCTGTCATCGAAAGACCGCGAAGTTTTCCCTTTTTTTCACTATTAAACTGAGCAACTTCTAGTGCCAATTTTTCGTAGTCAGAACTTTCATAAAGCCCATCAAAAATTTCTGGCAAAACATTGTTATCAACCAATTGCCCATAAGGAGTAATATTGCGATTCTCTTTTCCATAAAGATTCAATCGACGAATTTTATAACTATCGACTTTTAAAAAATTCGCCACATCTTCAATGATACTTTCAATGGTCATATTCCCTTGAGGCCCACCAAAACCTCTAAAGGCAGTATTAGAATGTTGATTCGTTCTCACGGCAGATCCTTCAATCTTGCAATGTTCGAAGTAATAACAGCCATCAATATGAAACATGGCCCGATCTAAAATAGATGGAGTCAAGTCCGTATAAGCACCCCCATTAGCATAGAGCTGTGCTTTAAAAGCTAAAATTTTTCCATCGTTATCAAAACCAATTTCATAGAAGTTTTTAAAAGGATGGCGCTTTCCCGTCATCATCATGTCATCATCTTTCGTTAAAGCAAGGCGAGCAGGTCGCTTTAATTTAGCTGCAACTAAAGCCGCCATCGCCGCAAAATGGGCCGCTTGACTTTCTTTTCCTCCAAATCCTCCCCCCATGCGCTTTACAACACACACGACTTGAGAAAAATCTAAATGAAGGGCATGAGCGACCACATGTTGAGTTTCTGTTGGATGCTGACTTGAAGAATGCACTTCAAGTTGGCCATTTTCTAAGGGATAGACAATGGTTGCTTGAGATTCCATATAGAAATGCTCTTGCCCGCCTACGACAAACTCCCCCTTTAAGACATGAGGGGCCGCTTTCAGTGCAGACTCAACATCTCCTCTTATGAAAGGAGTTGAGACACAAATAAATTTTTGAGCCACTAAAGCTTGATCGATTGTCAGGATGGCCTCACACTCATCAACTTCAACCTTTATTCTCTTTTTAGCAAGGTTAATGGCCTGGTGACTTAATCCCGCAATCAGGCACAACGGCTCGTCAATATAACCAATTACTTCATCAACCAGGATGGGTTGTTCTTGCACAATTGTCCCCCACTTATTATGCGGGAAATCCTTAGCTGTATAGACAGCTAAAATGCCTTCAATCTTTAGGGCTTCACTGAAATCTATTTTTTTAATCCGTCCAGCAGAGACAGGGCATCCTAAGACACCGACCAAGACTTCATTTTTAAGCATTGGCCGATCATCAACAAATAGGCTCTCTCCAGTAACATGAGAAATGGCAGAGTCATGATGCAGGGTTTTACCTATACTCATTAGATTTCTCCCTTTGACAATTCATCATAAAACTTTAAAAAATAATTTTGCACGAGTTTCATGCGATACTCTTTACTTGCTCTGAGGTCTGACAATGGTGAAATGATTTCTGGTAATTTATTGGCCAATTCTTCGAAAGTTTTTCTCGAAAAATCTGCTCCAATGGCCATTTTTTCAATTTCATTTAAACGAATAACGGTAGCGGCCACCCCTCCCAGAGCGAAGCACGCATTCTTTATCTTATTTTGCTCAATTTCTATTATTCCTGCAAATGTCGCCGCTGAGATATCCAGATCTTTTCTCATGGAAACTTTATATAACTGAGCCTTTTGAACTTTTTTTAATTTGGGAATTTTAATACTTACGACAATTTCGTTAATTTCAATATTAATTTTTTTGTACCCAAGATAAAAATCTCGCATGAGAACTTCGCGCGTGCCATTTATACTTTTTAAAACAACCACTGCATCCGCGGCCATTAGAAAAGGGATTGTATCCGCAATAGGAGAACCATTAACCACATTCCCTACTAAGGTTGCTTGATTTTTAATTTGTGGTGAAGCAAAAACATGAAGCAATTTTTTAAACTCTGGAATTGTACTCTCAATAAAATCTTCCAATTCTGAAAGTGTGACCATTGCCCCAACATAAATGAATTGCTCATCTTGAGAAATTCTTTTTAATTCCTGAATATGATAAAGCCCCATGGCCTTTGGTGTTGTCACCTTCCCTTTGTTGACAACCACTCCTAGATCAGTTGATCCTGCTATAATTTTAAGTTCGCTATACTCATTTTTTACTTTTAAAGCATGATCCAAATTCACGGGAAGAAAAATAGCCTTTTCTTTAAAATTCATCACAAGAGGAGTGCTTTTAATATGCCTCATCTCTGCAAGCCATTCAGGACTATAGAAGCGCTCTTTTAAAAGCTCCACTTTTTCTAAATCTATATTAACTGCTGCTTCGATAATTGGTTTATACCCTGTACAGCGACAAAGATTTCCGGTGAGATAATTTTTGGCCTTTTTTTCGGTAATTACTCCATGCTCGTTTTTAACTTTTTCGGCAAGACCCGCCATTGCACAAATAAATCCGGGCGTGCAATACCCGCATTGGGCCCCATGGCAATCAACCATCGCTTTTTGAGCGGGGTGAAGTTCTCCATTTTCGTTTTTAAGACCCTCAACACTTACGATTTGCGCTCCATCCACAAGATAGAGAGGAATAATGCACGAATTAACTGCTTTAAAGAGCGGTTTTCCATCCCCTCCAATCTCTCTTGCCAAAAGAACAGTGCAAGCGCCACAATCCCCCTCTGCACACACGACTTTCGTCCCAGTTAGGCACAGATTCTCTCTTAAGTAATAAGCAAGCGGCATAAAGGCATTTTCGCCGTCAATCTCGATACGTTTTGAATTTAAATGAGTAATGATTTTATTTCGATTTTCCATCTCAAAAATATAGATTTCAGAGGACAACCTGTAAAGATTACCTACGTAATTAATAACACTCGTCCATTTAATTCAGTTTGAGTAAGCTTGCACTATTCTTATGTAAATTCACCTTTGGGGAGATCAAAATGAAACGTTTCTTATTTTTAGGCATTCTATGTCTTTGTCTATCTTCGGCCTATTCTTCTGATTTCAAAGCTGAGGGTAATTTGTTTTTTAGCACTCAATTAGTCGAGGCCATGACAGTAAGTTCTACGCTTGACTTTAATATACGCAAAGAAGCCACTCAGATTATTCACGACGCACAAGACTTTAACACATCTGGATTAATGTCTGTTCTTTTAGAATCTAAAGTAAAAACGATAATGATAGAATCAGAGGATTTATCACTAAATGATGCCATTGATAGAGTTATCGATGATGCACAAAATAGTTTAAAATAAATTAGCCAATTAATTCTTCAGTCAGATTTCTTTAATCCATTTTGAAAACTTACTGAAGAATTTCCCCAAATAACTTCCCATTTTCAATACGAGTCAAATACACGTCACAAATCTTATTACTCAAATCCAATTCTGTTTGAACCTGAACTCGAAGATAATTTGACGAATACCCTTCAAAGAGACCTTGCTTATTTCTTCTCTCAAAAAGAACTTTCGTTTTTTTCCCAACTTGATCTTCTGTAAAAAGACTTAACTTGGCATCTCCAAACATAATTAAAGATTTCACACGCGATTTTTTTTCTGCGTGATGAATATGGCTTTCCATCTTGGCCGCAGTGGTGTTTTTTCTCTTAGAATAAGGAAAAACATGGAAATGGGTAATCGGAAGTTCTTTGGCAAGATTAAAAGTATTTTCAAACTGCTCTTTAGTCTCCCCAGGAAACCCCACAATCATGTCAGCACCAATTCCTGCATTAGGAAAAGCGTTCATTAATTTATTGATCACTCTTTTATAGTCCGCAACCGTATATTTTCGTCTCATGGCAGATAAGATTCCATCATCGCCACTCTGCATAGGGAGATGGAAATGATCTTGAACCTTAGGTGATGATTTTAGCACTTCTATAAGCTCATCGGTAATTGTATTGGGCTCAACACTTGATAAACGAAATCTCTCAAGACCCTCGATCTCCAAAAGACGGGCCACTAAATCATGCAATTTTTCGCCGGAAGACTGTTCATATTCTCCAATATTAACTCCAGTGAGCACAATCTCTTTAAAACCGCTAGAAACGAGTTTCTTCGCCTCTAAAACAGCATCCGCAACAGAGATTGCTCGGGAGCGCCCGCGCGCAAAAGGAATAATACAAAAAGAACAAACATAATTGCAGCCATCTTGAATCTTTAAAAACGCCCGAGTATGCGAATCGGCCGTGGTTGTCGCGGCCCCATAGAAGGTCCAAGACTTATCGACGTGAATTTGATTTTCACTGTCTTCATCTAGATATTCAAAAACTTTATATTTTTCTGAGTTACCAAGAACCAGATCCACTCCTTGCATACCTGCAATTTTCTCCGGCTCCATTTGAGCATAACAACCAGCGACTACGATTTTTCCTTCAGGGCTTGAACCATGGGCCTTGCGAATAAGATTTCGACAAGTCGAATCTGCTGCATCTGTGACTGTGCATGTATTGATGAAAACAACATCGGCCGCTTCACCAAATTCAACGATTTCATAGCCGCGATCCTTAAATCCCTGAGCAATAGAGCCAGTTTCGGAAGAATTAAGTCGACACCCTAATGTGTGAAGGGCAACACGTTTATTGTTTAGATTAATTGACTCAGTATTTTCCATAGAGAGGAAACATAGGCCAGCGCATTTAGCTTTTCAAGGCATTATCGGCCCTCACGAAAATATTTCATAAAAAGTTAATCTTTTCGTTTGACAAAAAAGGACAGGAACTCTATTTTTAATCTCACTTTCGAAACAAGTTTGGTCTCTTAGCTCAGTTGGTTAGAGCATCTCCCTTTTAAGGAGAGGGTCCTGCGTTCGAGTCGCAGAGAGATCACCATTTCGAACTAGATTAAAGCGCATAATGAGATACAAGTATGCACCCATCGTCTAGCCCGGCCTAGGACACTGCCTTTTCACGGCGGCGACTGGGGTTCGAATCCCCATGGGTGTACCAATTTTTAAAAAAAAGCCTCGAAGCAATTCGAGGCTTTTTTTTTGCCTATTACCGGAGCCTCAAGATGAAGTCTTACCTTTTTCTAATTTTTTTCATTAGTCATTCTGCTTGGTCGTTAACAACAACGGACACTCTCAAAGTAAAAGAACTCGTGACCGAAACTATCATAAAAAATCAGGAAATCGAAAATACAGGTGTTTCAGTTTCGGTATTCAACAAAAAGGAAATTATTTTTCAAAGTGGCTTTGGCCACGCCAACATGGATGAGAAAAAACCTGTAACCACAAAAACAGCTTTTGCTATTGGCTCGACAACTAAAGCTTTCACATCCCTATCAATGAAACTGCTGGAGAATAAAGGATTACTCAATATTTCCGACCGGGTACTTGATCACCTAAATGACTTCAAACTTTCAAACGAAACAATTACTGAACAAGCGACAATTGAAGATCTCCTTAGCCATCGCGTGGGTCTTCCTCGCCATGACCTCTTGTGGCTGCTGAGTCCTTTTGATCGCGAAGAAAATTATCGGCGTCTGCAATATTTAGCATTTCCCGAAAAGGCCGAGGAAAATTTCAGAAAGAAGTTTGTCTACAACAACTTCATGTTTATGGTCGCAGGGAAAATTATTGAATCTAAAACGAACAAATCTTATGAATATTTTGTACAAGAGAATATTTTTAAGCCTCTTGAAATGAACGAGACTTTTGTCACTGTTCCAAAAAATTATCCTGACCTTGCAGAACCTCATTATAAAACGGTTATAGTCCCCCATCGCGACATCAAAGACATTGCTCCTGCGGGGAGTTTTTATTCCACATCCGGAGATATGACGAAATGGATTCAGTCTCTCATGAACAAAAAATGGAAAAACCAAGAGGATCTTTTTAAAGCTCGAATCGCTCTCGATAATCAGGAACCAAGCTTAGATTATGGTTATGGTCTGGCCTGGATGACCAACACGACATCAAAAGAATACCGTTGGTATTTTCACAACGGAGCAATTGATGGTTTTTCAGCTTTCGTTCTTTTTTCTCCAGAACTTGATTTAGGTGTTGTTGTTCTAGTGAATCAAAATGGGTCAAACATCGGAAACCAAATTGTTACATCACTTATTAAATATGAGTTTTCCCAAAAACCAATAAACAAAAGTTTCGTAAAGCATGCTCCAATTAAATTAACAGGTGTCGATAAGGCTTACGATTTAAGATCGATGAATGTATCTATCAGTCGTGAAAACGAAAAGTCATTTGAAAATCCTGGTTATGGAATAATGAGTTCGTTCCAAGTGAATGGAAAGAATTATGTCGATTACTACGGAAACGTTTGGGAAACAAAATTTTTTGAACACTATTATTTCAATGTCATGGTCGATTTAATATTAGGTGATGATCATTATGAATTACCTATGAAGGTGACTGAAGAATTAATCGTTGCTCCGCTTGAGAGCGATATTCCGATGATTGAGTTCAAATAATGTCATGATCCTGGGTGTTGGGCTTAACAAGAATTTGATATTAACTAATGCCTTATTTAATAGAACACTCTTTTATATTAAGTGAGTAAGCGGAAACTTTAAGCAAAGCATCCTTCTTTGAATTCATCGATTTTTTTAGACATACTAACATCAGGTCAGTGGCATAATACCTGGCCGAGTGTCCGTAAAGTTCAATTTCATATTCGTTAGCTCCCGTAAGTAAAATTCGAATTGGATGTGTTTCTAATTCAATTATCTTTTCACTCTTTTTGCTTTCAGCAAATGATAATGACGACATAAGAATAACGATAGTCATAATAGCTTTCATTCTTGCTCCAGTTGTTTGTATTCTCTCATCGTCTCATTTGCCATTTTGATTTTCTGCTCTTCTGATAATCCTGCTTCTTCATTAGGAAGATAGGGGCCTGAGCTCGAAAATGATATTGATGAACGTTCCATAAATGCGGAATTCTCTGGAAATGGAAAACCCGTAACGATCGAACCTCGGATTGTGTTTTTGGACATTTTATCATCCCATTCTTCAACTGTGACAGGTTCATCAAAAAGTGAAGGATCTATAACCATTTTCTGGATCTCACCATTGGCATTTTTTACATACACCAGAGGTGCAACATGAAAGTTCCATTTGATCAATGGCTCTGTATCTGGAATATATAAATCTCCCTTGATCCAAACTTTATCAACTCGCACCCCCTCGGCTTCAAAACGTCTGGCCATTAAATGTGCACGAGCATAACACCCATCTTGTTTATATTTCCAAGCAATGTCTTCCATTTCAGTTGCTTTCTTAAATAGAGCGTTTGCCTTTTCAATTGTAATTGTTTGTTCGACTTGATTATCAGGAAATAAATTCTTATTTATTATTCCTATTTTTTTCGCAGCATCTGGATTTAAGTAAACTCCTTTATAAAGACAACCTAGTTTGGGAGCTTCGACTGGATTTACAAAATGACTTCTCAAGGTGCCATCTTTAAGCAATTCTATATATTGAACGAGTTCAGCTTCGGCCAGCACGGCCAATGTTTTGTCTTTGGCCTTAACAAAATCATCTAGTGCATTTGTTTTTGAACAAATATCCTTTTGATAATCAATAAGCTGAATAAAAAGCGGGTCTTTATACAACGAAATACTATTACCATTTTGCCTTAATTGTTGAGGAAGAATATATTTTAAATCCAGACTATTTTGATTATCTCCAGCTTTTGGATGATTGATGAAGAATGAATTATCCTCTAGTGGAATCGGCGATAATCCAGAGGAAATACTTTTTATCACGGCATCGGGACCTAGCCCCGAATCATCAAACAAGTGCAAATTGCTGCTTATCATGTTTCCGGGATTTGAATCAAATATTAATAGTGCTTTAAATTTTTTCCCATTTTTTTCAATATCATCACATTTAAAACTCGAGCATTGAATCAATAGATCTGCTTTTTGCTCGTACTTAACTTCTTCAGGAGACAATTGTCGTGATTGACTTCTTTGACATTTAACTTTTGTGCCGTCAGAAAGTTCTACTGTGTATGTATTTTCTTTTTTGATCTTATTATAACTTTCTTGAAAATCTCTCATTTCATCTATATATGGTTTAGCAATTCTCTCAAATTCTTCTGAGCCTTGTGATCTATGAACTTCTTTTATTCCAGAAGGACCATACTTAATGTCCATAAAAAATTGTTCAACAGTTGTAACTTTCTTTGAAAATTCTTGAATCAGGTCAGTTCGCGAATTTTGCGGTGATAGAGGATCATCTCCACCAACATATAAAGTCGGTTTGGGAAATTCAAAAATGGTTTTATTGGCAGACTCAACTGAAGTAATAAATAATGACTTTGGAGAACCTGCATCGTCACGTCCGATGCCAACGAACCCACTAAAACCATACTTTACCAGTATAGGTTCTTTGCCATTAGGACAGATATATATTTTAGATTTTTTGTCTAAGGTGCAATTTAAAGATTTTTTTTCACCGCCAATTTTAATATCAACTTCAGGATATTCTTCTATGTTAATTTGAGGAGGCTGTTTAAAGACTATTGGAAACGAAGAGGGCTTAACAAGTTCTTGATCAGAAGCATTTGCTAATCCTATGTAAATACCTATGAAATAAATAATTTTTACAAAATTCAAAATAACCTGCCTCAAATACATTTCGGAAAGTCATATAAATTCTTAAGAAGAGTTGGAAAAATGGAGTAAGAAGCATAATAGTTGAGTGAAACTGTTTAGGTCCATGGGCAAATATGTTTACTGAATCTATCCAAAAGGATAAGCTTAAAATTGTTGTGGTGAATTTCATATGACGCCTCAATGTAAATTAGAAACAAGGCTCCCTAATCGATGAAGACTAAAAAACATTTATTATGGCTGAATCAAGCAAAAAATGACCTGCAATGGGCAAAGCATTCGCTGAACGGAGGCTATTATTCCCAAGTCTGTTTTATCGCTCAACAAGTTGGTGAAAAATCATTAAAGGCACTGGCTTATTTCAATGGCGCCGATATGGTCAAGGGTCACTCCATTGTAATCATTGCAAGAGAATTAAAAATTAATGGAGAAATAGAAAAAGCAGGAAGAAGTCTTGATTTATACTACATGGCCTCGCGATACCCAGATGCTCTCCCTGATCCCATTGCACCGGTAGATTATTTCACACAAAATGAAGCTGAAGAAGCCATTGTTCATGCTGAACTTATTCTCAAAAAAGTATCTGATTTAGTTTTATGAATTCTATAATCAAAATTGAAAGCAAGTATGACTTAACCAAACTCTCCAGAAAAGATCTCATTTCACAATTTCAAGAAAAATTAAAAAACAGAGTTATCGCTGCTTACTTTTTTGGAAGTTTTGCCCGCAATGACGTTCATTCCGAAAGTGATTTGGATCTCATTTTAATTATCGAGGCCCCAATTGGAAGCCTTGTACAACGAGCAGGGCCTTTTTCAGATCTTTGGGATATCTATCCGGGTCTAGATCTTATTATTTTATCTCCCGAAGAATTTGAAAATAAAAACAAAAATGAGACTCAAGGCTTTTGGCCGCAAATAAAAAAAGATTTATTGAAAATTATCTAAGTAATCTCACCCTATCTCTAACTTTCTAATTCGTCCAACGCCCTCTCTTTCTCCTCTGTAAGTCGATAATCTTTAAAATAATAAAGTGGATTTACATATTGACCATTCTTAAGCATTCCAAAATGAAGATGAGCGCCAGTAGCAAGTCCCGTTTTTCCAACTTCACCAATTTGATCACGGGTATCAACATGCATCCCGACATGCAGCCCCTTTTGAAATTTTCTTAAATGATCATAAGTAGTCTCAAACCCATTAGCATGACGAATCTGAACAAACTTTCCCTTGGCCCGTGTCTTTCCTATATTGATGACTTCGCCTTCAAGGGCGGGGAAAACACTCGTTCCGCTGCGTGCTTTAAAATCTATTCCATTATGGGGTTGGATGCGCTTTTTTACTGGATGTCTTCTCGCAAGATTAAAGACACTTGAAACAGTGTCTGTCCCAACAGGGGAAACAAAAATTCTCTCGCTCTCATCCGGAATCATATTTGTGAGAACAAGACTTTTTCTCTCAGGGTCATTTATTAATACTTTTTCAACGACTGCTTTTCCCACAATCACCTTTGCATTTGAAATATTTCCAAAAGAAGTGATTTCATCGCCTTCAAAAATTACTTCTGCGGTCATTGAATAAGTGGCATCAACACGAAGACCCTTTGTAGTAATAAAATCTTCTTTAAAAGCAACAGAAATTATATTTGCTACGGACTCATCTTTCAGATCCGCAAGGATTGTATCAAAGAGAGTTCCTCTTATCGATCCTTCAAACGTTTTAGTGATTACCTGATAGCCTTTTTCATCTTTTATAACAATTGTCTCATAATCATTTCGATGAACTACAAAAAAGTCAGTAGAATTTTCAATATAGACCTTTAACTCTAGCTCTCTTTCATTGATATTTTTTTCAATCACTTTTAATATGGGAAGTTCTAAAATGGAATCTTCTACAGACTCAAGATCAATTTGATAACGTTCAAGTACTTGAAATAAATTCTCGACTGCAAAAAGGTTCAATGACAGCAAAAACGTAAAGATAATTATTAAAATTTTAAACATTCAATAAGTCTAATGGAATTCTAAAAATTATGCCTCACAAGAAGTCTTACATTTCATTTCAGAATTAATAAAAATTAAAAATGAAAGAAAGTTTTTAACCTCACTCCCTCTAACGCTTTCTTTACATTTAAAAAAAGAACTTCCATAATATTCAAAATAAATACAACTCCTCAAAGGATTTCATGGATTCATTATATACCTCCCTTATTTTAGGTATCGTCGAAGGCTTCACAGAGTTTCTACCGATATCTTCTACTGGCCACTTGATTATGGCCTCTGATCTCCTTAATCTTGATCAAGAAAAATATGCATCTTTTAATATCATCATTCAATTTGGGGCCATATTAGCTGTTGTTTTTCTATATCACTCTCGCTTTCAGAGCTTCCTTGACTTTAAAAAACTTCTCTCTCTCAAAAATGATCTCTATCAAAAAGGGCTAAACTCACTTCATATTGCCGTGGCCATCGTCCCAACTCTCGCGCTTGGGTATGTCGGCCGAAAATTTATTAAGACACATCTCTTTAATCCCTACGTCGTCGTAAGTTCTCTGGTCATCGTGGGGATTATCATGCTTATTGTTGAAAAAATTAAGCCAAAAGCTGAAATTGTTTCATTGGATGAAATTACTTATAAAGACGCCTTTATAATTGGACTATCCCAGTGCTTTGCTCTGATACCAGGAGTTTCCCGCTCTGGGGCGACGATGTTAGCAGCGATGCTTAGAAAAATCGATGTCAAAACTTCTGCTGATTTCTCCTTTCTCATTTCAGTTCCAATTATTACGATTGCCACCGTCTATGAACTCCTCAAATCCTATTCTGCTTTTAGCACTGCAGATGCATTCCAATTATTCGTAGGATTTCTCGTCTCTTTTATTGTCGCTCTCCTGGCCATCAAGGGATTCTTGGCCGTTTTAAAGAAACTTTCGCTGGCCCCTTTTGCGATTTACCGGATCATTATAGGTCTGCTCTATTATTATTTTAGACTCTAATTTCAAAAATGAAGAGCTGGTTTCTATGAACCCAACTCTTCATTAATTTGATAATTCTCTAAATGGGGGGGAGATATCATAGACCCATGAAAATAAGGTCCGTCTATTTTTCCGAAAACATAAAACAATAATTCATTTATATTTTCGACAAAATGAAATTCCATACTCTTTTTTATAACGTCAGACACTTCCGTTAGATCTAACTCATTTTTCTTTGAAAGAATCACTCGTTTGATTCCGGCCCGATGAGCAGCTATGATTTTCTCTTTAACTCCCCCAACTGGCATGATGGCCCCTCTTAGAGTAATCTCTCCAGTCATCGCCAATTTTGGATCAACGGCCTTCCCTAGCACCAGCGAGCAAAGTGCTGTGAAAATGGTAATCCCTGCACTCGGTCCATCTTTTGGAATTGATCCCGAGGGAACATGAATATGAAAGTCCGTTTTAGAAAAATCAAATTCTGGCAACATACTAGATAACTTTGATCTCACAAGAGACAGGCCTATGTGGGCCGACTCACTCATGACTTCACCTAATTTTCCCGTAAGCTGAATTTTTCCACTTCCGGGCATCATAAGAGATTCAATGAAAAGAATATCCCCGCCAACAGGAGTCCAAGCAAGCCCCGTCACAACTCCAGGAGTAGAACTTGTTTGAATTTGTTCAAAAGAATTTTTGTGAATCCCTAAAACATTTTCTATTTCTTGAGAGGAAATATCGACCTTCACTTCCCCATTTGTTCTTACAACTTTTTCAGTAATTGCTCGCAAAATCTTCGCAATCTTTCTTTGTAGATCCCGCACTCCTGCTTCTCGCGTGTACTCTTCGGTAACCATTTTAAGTAATTCGTCCGAAAAAGTAATGTGCTCAGCACTCAGACCATGCTCTTTCATTTGTTTTGGCAACAGATGAGTTTTGGCAATATGCAATTTCTCCTCAGTCGTATAACCACTCAATTGAATGATCTCCATTCTATCAAGTAAAGGTGCTGGAATTGTTTCAAGTGAGTTCGCAGTGGCAATAAAAAACACTTTAGATAAATCAAAATTTAAATCCAAATAATGATCCATAAACGTTGAGTTTTGTTCGGGGTCAAGCACTTCGAGCAGGGCGGCCGCAGGATCACCTCCATAGCCTCTACCTAATTTATCAATTTCATCCAACATAAAGACAGCATTTTTCTCTTTTGCTCTCTTAATTCCTTCAATAATTCGACCAGGCATTGCCCCGACATAGGTCCGTCTATGCCCTCTTATTTCTGAATCATCTCGTACTCCTCCCAGTGAGGCCCGAACAAATTTTCGCCCCAGTGCCTTGGCGATACTTTGTCCTAAAGAGGTTTTGCCCACCCCTGGAGGACCAACAAAAAGAAGAATTGACCCTTTCTTTTGAGGAGAAAGTTTCATAACGGCCAGATGCTGAATAATATGCTTTTTAATTTTTTCTAAACCAAAATGTTCATCATCTAATATTTTCTGAGCAGAATCGAGATCAATTTCTTGAGCTTCACTATCATTCCACGGAAGGGCCAATATAAGTTCTAAGTAATTTTTAATAACATGAGATTCCGCATTTTGCTGACCCATGGCCTCATAACGATTGAGTTGGTCCAGTGCCGTTTTTTCAACTTCCACAGGAAGCTTCGCTTTCATGATTCGCTCTTTTAATGTAAACTTCTCTCCTTCTGCTCCAAGAGTTTCCCCTTCTTCGCCTAATTCTTCCTTAATGGCCTTTAGTTGCTCTCGCAATATCGATTCTCGGTAAGCCTTACTCGTTTTTTCTGAGATCTTAAGTCCCATTTCATTATTAACTTTAATCATCTCTCGCTGTTCTACTAAAAGCTCTAAGACTTTGAGAGCGCGATTCTTCACTGAAGCAATTTCTAAAATTTCCTGTTTTTTGGGAAGAATGAGAGGTAAATTCTGGGCGGCCAAATTCGTAAAGTCCGACGCTTTATCAAATTGCTCCAACGTTTTTTTAAACTCTCCCGAGGCATTGAGGCTCGTTAAAATTTCTAGAGAAATATCTTTTAGACTTCGAAGTAGTGCCGTTTCAGTAGCTTCATCTAAATCAAGAACATCTGGCAACGGCTCACCGCGCGCGACCCAAGACGCAAAAGATTCCTCAAAGGCTATTTGCAGGACCTTAAAACGATAGAGGGCCTTGACATGAGCAATAGTCTCGCCACTTTCATTTCTCTCAATTCTTTGCACGGTGCAGAGTGTTCCGACAGTATAGAAATCAGATGGAGCTGCACGCTCAATCGTCACTCCTTCCTTGAGGGTAATCGCTACAAAAAGTTTGTCTTTACTCTGCTCTAGCGCCCTATTAATGGCATTTAATCCAATTGTTTTGGATATCAAAACAGGAAGCTGGACGTCAGGAAAGAGCACGGTATTTTTGAGGACCAGGGTTGGTATAAATTGCTCAATGTTTGTTAGAATTGGTGTTTTCATATTAACAAGGTGATATGAAGAAAATCTTCGTCAAGTGTAGGATCGATTATTTTTGCTTTTTAATTTCTTAATGCAACCTGTTTTGATAAAGTACAGACCGTAGATGATTGATAAATTGTCGCAAAGAAGTAAAATGATCTCCTATTTAAGTTGATCGTAAATAAAAAACCTCAGAGTTCCATATGAAAACACTTGTTAAAATGTTCGTAATTTTTTTGGCCATCACTGGCGCCTATACCCTTCTTTATAATTATACAGATGTGATTTTTGGTGACATTGACTTTTTTAAAAATCACGGTTGGTTCTTTCTTTTTTCAATTGCCCTATTTCCGCGCCTTACAATGCTCATCTCGGGACTAATCTTTAACTCCATTGAATTTGGTGGACTCGTTTGGTGGCTAGGTTATTTTTTTGCTCCAAGAATTTTAGTGGCCCTTCTTGCCACACTCTCGTATTGGCATACTAATAAAATATTGGTGATTATCTCTTGGCTTATCGCTCTGGGAGGAGAATCATCTGAGAAATTTTTCATCTCTCGAAGAATGAAAAATGCTCCTCAAAGATTCTCAACATATGAAGGTGGATCAACCATCGATGCTGAATATAAGGTAAAGGAATAAATTTATGAGTTCACTTTTTTCAATTTCCGTTCAGTGGAAAAATCCTTCAATGGATTTTTCTTACGAAACATTTATTAGAAAGCACACCATTGGTTTCAGTGGTAATCAAATTCTTAACAATTCTTCTGCACCTGATTTTTTTGGTAATGTTGATACGGCCAACCCTGAAGAACTTTTAGTCTCTGCATTGGCAAGTTGTCACATGCTCACTTTTTTGGCCATCGCCTCAAAATCAGGTTATGTCGTGGGGTCTTATACTGATCAAGCTGAAGCTATTCTAGATAAAAATGAAGAAGGTAAACTTGCAGTGACAATAATCAACCTTAATCCAATAGTCCTTTTTTCAGGCGACAAACAACCAGATGTTGAGAAACTAAAATCCTTACATGAAAAGGCCCATCGCAATTGTTTTATAGCCAACTCTATTAAAACCAAAGTCAATATTCTCTAGGGAGATTCCGTGAACTTATTAGATAATTATCATTATGATCCTGCTAAATGTTCTCTTGCTGAAGGACTTTTTCTTGCTTTAAAAAAAATTGCAGGAGATACCTTGCCGGAAGATTTAACCGTTATTGATTTTTTCAAAGCACTCGAGCAACCCCCTGAGAAAGCACTTGGAGATTACGCCCTCCCTTGTTTTCGTTTCGCCAAGGCACTTAAAAAAAATCCCAATATCGTAGCTGAAGAATTAAAAGATGCCCTTATTGCTTGTAAAAATCCCTGGGTCGATCAAGTCAATTTAAAGGGAGCTTTTCTTAATATTTTTACCAATCAGAAGCAAGTTGCTAAAACACTTATTCCTTTTCTCATTTCAGGTGAAGGATTTAAAATTCTTCAAAAGAACGCCTCTCATAATAATACAAAAGTGATGATTGAGTTTTCCCAACCCAATACTCACAAAGAATTTCACGTCGGTCACGGGCGAAATGTTTGTTTAGGCGATAGTCTTTGCCGCATTTTTTCCTATAACGGCTTCAATGTAACTCCCGTCAATTATATTGGAGATGAAGGTGCTCATATTGCAAAATGTCTCTGGGCAGTGGAGCAATTTAAAGGAGCTCCTCTTGATGAGAAGATTGAAAATAAAGCAGAGTGGCTTGGTCTTCGTTATGTAGAGGCCAATAAAAAATTAAAGGAAGCCAGCGAAGAAGATAAGCTAAAGTACAATTCAGAAATTTCTCATATTTTAAAAGCTATTGAAAATAAAACAGGGCAATATTACGAACTTTGGAAGACAACCCGCCAATACTGCTTAGACGATTTCAATCGTGTCTACAAATGGCTCGATGTACACTTTGACCACTTCTTTTATGAATCGGAAGTAAGTGAGGCTTCTCAGCATGTCGTCGATGAATACATGAAAAAAGGCTTGTTTGTTCTTGACCAAGGGGCCGTGGGCCTAGATATGTCTGATAAAAAACTTGGCTTTTTCATGGTGAGAAAGTCAGATGGAACGACACTGTATGGAACAAAGGACCTTGCCCTCGCCAAAGTAAAATTTAATGAGTTTGACATAGATCGCTCCATTTACGTCGTTGGAAATGAACAGAACTTGCATTTCAGACAAGTTTTCTACGCCCTTGAGCAAATGGGCTTTAAGCAAGCATCCAAGTGCTATCACCTCTCTTACGGAATGGTCGTGCGACCAGAAGGAAAAATGTCTTCTCGGGCAGGAAACTCGGTTACTTTTTTCCAATTAATCAATCTTGTTATCGAAGAAATTAATGGGCATTTAGAAAAGTATAAAAATGATTGGGATCAAGCTCGCCTTGATGAAACGGCCCATAAACTTGCAGTCGGTGCGATCAAATACGGGATGCTTCATGCTGATCCAAGTAAGGAAATCGTCTTTGATCCAAAAGAATGGGTTTCGTTTGAAGGAAATTCTGGCCCCTATTTAATGTATAGCTATGCACGAACTCAATCGATTTTAAACAAAGCAAATGAGCAAGGAATTGAAGTCTCCCTGGAACACGTTGATCAATTAGTACACGAATCTGAACGAGAATTAATGAGACATCTTTATGACTTTAATCAAACCGTCATCTATGCAAGCGAGCATTACAAACCCTCAACGATTGCGAATCATCTCTTTTTTACCTGCAAGGCCTATAACCGCTTTTACACGGAAGTCTCTGTGATGAAGGCCGAAACAACTGAGCTAAGGGCAGCAAGACTGGCCCTGCTACAAGCATTTGCAACCACATTAAGAACCGGTTTATATCTTTTGGGAATTACTCCACCAGAAAAAATGTAACAGGAAAAGATTATGAAATACTAATAATCTCATAATCTTTCTTCTTTAAAGAAGAAAGCTCTTTGGGAAGGTGTTCAATGATCGATTCTTCAAGTGCTGTAATAATTTTTTCTTTTAGAAAGAGACGATTGTGTACCAATGAAACTTCTCGTGTTGGAACAGGTCCAAGAAATTCGCGTACAAGTTTTTTATTTTCATTTGAAAGATTAAGAACAGCTAACTGTGGGAGAAGTGTATATCCTGCACTATTTAAAACCATATTTTTAAGAGTCTCAAGATTTCCGCTTTCAAATTCTAAATTCCCATGATGGCCAAAGTCTTTGCTTAATTTACACAAGTTTAGCACTTGCTGACGAAAACAATGCCCTTCATTCAAAAGCCAAACATCGTTAATGTCGAGATCTCTATCTTTTAATTTTGTCTTTTTCAAAAGTGGATGATCTTTGGAAGCAAAAACAAAAAAAGGCTCATGAAAAAGAACCCTCTCTATAAAAGATTCTCCTGCAAGTGGAGTCACTAATAGTCCTGCATCTAACTCATCCTTTCCAAGTAATTCGATCATTTCTTCTGTTTTAAACTCTTCAATCTTAAGATTTACTTCTGGATATTTTTTGACAAAATTAGCTGCAAAAAGTGGAATCACATAGGGGGCAAGCGTAGGAATGACCCCCAGTCGAAAGTCTCCTCGTATTTCATTCTTAGAAGACTCAACGATTGAAAATATCTTTTTAAACTCTCGCAATACTGTCTTCGCTTGCTCAACGACTTGTCGCCCCTCTAGCGTTGTAAGAATGGGGGTTTTTGAACGATCAAATATTATAATCCCCAACTCCTCTTCTACTTTTTGTAATTGCATACTTAAAGTCGGCTGAGTCACAGCACAGGCCTGAGCTGCTTTTCCAAAATGTTTATATTTTTCAACGGCCAAAATATATTCGAGCTGGGTAATCGTCATCTCATTATCGTAACGGAATTATGGCCAAACTCACAAGGGTAAAATAAAGGCACCAGAAAAAAACCAAATAAAGCCTATCTACGGAAGAAAGATCATAAGTAAAATAAAATGACTTTTTCTCATTTAACCCCCTAGTCACTAGGGAAAGGGCGCCCCTCTGGGAATGTCTAATTGCAAAAACAAGTAAGGGAAAAATGAGGGAAAAGCGGTCTCTCCAAGGAAGCTCCCTTAAGGAGGCATTTATTTTGATCCTTTCAAACTCTTCTTTAAATAAGACAATTGAATTCATTGCGAGCAATAAAGGATAGCCCCAAAAAAGCTTTAAACCTTTATGGACCAGCAGATGGAGAATGACTTTTGTGTAATCGATTGCAAAAGCTGAAGACATGGAAAGCAATGAAACCAAAAAAAGTTTAATAAAAGTTCGAAGACCTTTTTCAAGTGATGCTTCATAAATTAAAAATGAAAAAAACTCATAGACCTTCCCCTGCTTTAAGGCCACCGCTGGATACAGAACGTTGAGCAAAAAAATGCTAAAACTAAAAAACAAAGCATAGAACAAAACTCTCGAAAATTGTGCTGGCTTTAATCCATTTTTAAAATAAAGAGTTAATATGAAAAAACAGAGTAATAAGTTAAGTTTATATTCCGGATTAATTAACATAAACAGAAGTGAGAAGAAAGTTACAATCAAAACGTACCATGAATGCATAAATTCACCTTCACGCTTCATTGAATCTTCTCCAGTGTTTGGTTTCTTAATAAATAGACTCGAGGATTCAATGAATCAATGAATTCTTCATCGTGTGATATAATAAATTGAATTTTTCCTAAGCTTTTAAGTTCAACAATCATATCTCTTATAAGATCAATTGAATCGCGATCTTGACCAAACGTAGGTTCATCGTAAAAAAGAATATTTTTTTTCTGAAAAACAGTCATGAGAATAGAAAGTCGACGTTTCTCTCCCTCTGAAAGCAAAAAAGGAGAACGTTCGACATCGACCTTGGTGAAAAATTTCATTAATAATGAGTGAAGTTGATCATGAGGAATATTATTCAATTCTTCTTTAATGGTGTCATAGAAAAAATGAGTCTCTGGATTTTGGAAAATAAATCCTATCTCTTTTTTTTGTCGATTTTTTGCTATTGGCCCCTCATTTGTGATTATTTTAACCTCTCCTTTTAGCGGCCTTAATAACCCCCCCATGATTTTAAAGAGAGTGCTCTTGCCTTGTCCGTTTTTACCCTTAATAACGATAACGTCTCCAGCACCAGCACTTAGAGTAAT
>JAGOVS010000172.1 GCA_018060625.1 Bacteriovorax sp.
ATCCCAATGGAGCTAGGTCCATCCATCGAACAATACGCTTTAGCTGAACGCCTTGGGGCCAATGCTTTTTTTAAATTAGTGAGAAAAACACTTTCCGTGACTAATGAAACGAGCGCCCAGCGCCTCAATAGAAGTTTTCAAGCTGTTTGTCTTGAGGCCCAATCGCGCATTGGATACGTCAACCAAGGGTTAGAGCGCTTAAAAGAAACGAATAACCGCTGCATGAATTATGCGGATTTTGATGCTTACTCTACACCCGCAAGAGATCAAGGTTTGCATGATTTATTTTTAAAACTTCAATCCAGCTACACTGAGCTACTTGCCGAAGATAATGGACGTTCGGCCAATCCTCAGCTTCTCCAATTTGCTTCACTCATCGTAAACAAAAAAAATCCAACGAACCCAGAATTACTTCTGGCCTGTCCAATCAACTATCGAGAAGGTGTCAGTCTTGATCTATCCAATCTCTGGATAAGAATATCCAAAGGACTTCTCTCAAGTCATCCAAATGATATTATCGAGCTTCGCTGGGGAGAAAAATCCTCCCCGGCCACTCGATGTAAACGTTGGTATTAAAGTTGCGAAAAAAAAAGAACCTCCTGATTCTCTCGCTAATATCTCTTGGCATCGTATTTTTATTTTTTTCTTATCAAGAATCGAATCAACAAATCACTCAATTACATTCCTCCAATGAAAACCAAGCTCCAAGGCATCCTCCTCTTAACTCTATTTCTGCAGATGTTTCTCTCCCAACGGCCCGATGTTCAGTAGGGAAACTAAAATATAATGATCTCTCGCAACTCAAAAAAGAGAACCCTCCCCTTTTTCGCTTTTCCAATATCCATAAAAAAATAGGAGGTACCATCTATCGACTGCGCCACTTCTTTAAAGATGGAGACGAAGGAGAAATTGAAACTTTTCTTGTTTACCAAGAAGACCAAAATGAGACACCAAGTATTGTTGAAAAAAGTCACTACAACAAAGGTAAATTATACAAAAAAATTGAAGACTCCACTGGAGAATTGCTTTACCAAGAGGAAGGCTACAATCTGGAGCAAGATACCTTTCTTCACTATATCAATGGAAAACTTAGTTCAATTCATTCACAGTCCGAAGAATGCCAATACTAACAAGCATTCTCACCCGTTGCCAATTCCAGCATCAGCGAGAGCTCATCACAACCAGCTCCTTCAGCTGGAGCACTTTGCTTTGTGCATTCATTGTCCGATGGATCGCAATCAAGTCTTAAGTGAAAATGTGTTCGATGCAAATTGGCCGGCCGTAAACGTCGAAGGACTTGAATCGTTTCTGCCTTTTTTAGGTCGCCACTTTTTTGGGCAAATTCGCAAAGAGAGCGCTTAAGAGCGATGTCGACAAAAATCCTCCCCACTGGCGCCGATTTTACAAAATGCTTAAAAAGAGAAAAATTTCTCTCTAAGTTGAAATTTTTCGAAGGAGACTGATTTAAAACAAAATCCTCTTCCCAGCTTTTTGACTCTACGGGTTGAACATATCCATTGTTTCGTAAGTAAACAATATCTGCATCTAGTCCATTTTGATGACTAGCATGCCCCTCGGCCAGCCCTCCATCCTTAAGAGACAAATCCCCGACTTGTAAGACTTCCGCTTCAGGAAAGGTTGAATGGAGAAAATCTGAGGCATCTGTTAAAACCTTATGCATTTCATCAGTTGTATAAAGTCTTTTTCTTGCCACAAACAATTTATGAATCGCTGTTCCGTGTTCAAAAACAGATTGGGCCTTTTGCAATTGTCCCTTTGAATAAAAACCTATGGCCTCCGAGGCAAAAAGAGCAGGATTGACCACCAAAGTGGCCATAAGTAAAATTTTTTTCATTTCTCATCTCCTAAAATAATGAAGTTCCTCATTTAAACACTCCATTGAAAAAGCAGACGCTCTGTGATAAGTCATGTTATCGATGAAAAAAGAAATAAATACAGACCTATCAGTTAATGACGTCCACGAGTGTCTCTCTATTTTAGAGCAGATTGCGGAAAATAGTGAAATATTAACGGAGCTGACTGAAGAAAAACGAGTTGCACTCCTTACGGCCGCTGGAAGAATTTCACGTCCAGACAAAAAAGAAATTAAAAAGCGTCAAAAAGATGTCAAAATTTTTCGTCAAAAACAATTAATTGAACAAAATCGACTCAAGCGCGCCCAGACGGGAATTCGCAGTGCTAGAGAAAATGCCGTTTTTATCGCTCCAGAACAATTAAAAATAGAGAGTGATCGCGCCTACGAAGAGGCCCCGGAACTCGATAAGGCCCGCAACTGCTATGTCTGTAAGGCCCTCTTTACAAAATTGCATTTTTTTTACGATACCATGTGCAAGGAATGTGGGGATTTTAATTATCACAAGCGCTTTCAAACAACAGACCTCAAGGGCCAAGTTGCACTCATCACAGGCTCACGTTTAAAGATTGGTTATCATGCGGTCCTAATGATGCTCAGAAGTGGAGCAACCGTTATTGCAACTACCCGCTTTCCAGTTGATTCAGCATTACGGTACGCCAAAGAGAGCGATTATCATGAATGGAGAGATCGCCTGCATATTCACGGTCTTGATCTTCGCCACACTCCTTCAGTTGAAATTTTTGCCAGCTATATCGAACATAAATTTGATCGATTAGATATCATCATCAATAACGCTGCCCAAACAGTTCGTCGTCCACCGGGTTTTTACACCCACCTCATGGACAATGAATTACTAAACTACCACGATCTCAAAGAAGAGGAACAACTCTTACTTAAACAGCATAACGAATTTAAAAGTGAATTAAATCAAATTTCTCATAGAGATATATCCAATGAAAAAGCTCTCCCTGTCACCTGGCATGGAGAGGGCCCTGGAGTTGGAATAAGGGCCAGTGCTCAACTTTCTCAAATTCCATACAGCTACGACAACTCCCTGGTTGCCGAAGAAGTTTTTCCAGAAGGACAACTCGATGCAGATCTTCAGCAGGTGGATTTAAGAAAAACAAATTCGTGGAGAATGCGCTTAGGTGAAGTACCAACACCTGAACTCTTAGAGGTACAACTAGTCAATGCCATTGCTCCCTTTGTCTTAATTAATCGCTTAATCGGTCTTATGAGAAAGGATTACACTGGGAAAAAACATATTGTGAATGTAACTGCGATGGAAGGTAAATTTTATCGCTTTAAAAAAGAAGATCGTCACCCTCATACCAATATGGCCAAGGCTGCTTTGAATATGATGACTCACACCTCTGCTTCGGACTTTGCCAAAGACGGAATTTTCATGAATGCGGTCGATACAGGCTGGGTAACGGATGAGGACCCAGCAGAAATTTCAAGCTATAAACAACAGGTGCATGATTTTCAACCTCCACTTGATATCGTCGATGGAGCGGCAAGAATTTGTGACCCATTCATCGATGGCATCAACTCTGGAAAACATTGGTGTGGACAATTTTTAAAAGATTACAAACCAATTGATTGGTAAAGAGAAATGATTGCATTCATCGCACTCTATTTTATTCTCATCATTTTCTTTTCTTTCTTTAAAACCCCTAAAATTGAAAATGCGACAGTTAATTTATTTAAGGCCCTTTGCCCATCTTGGAAATTTTTTGATGAGAGTATCGATACGCCAGTCCTCCTCTATCGCTTAATAAATGAAAATGAATGGAAAATATGTATCAATCACCCAAGAAAGCGCTGGTTTCATATTCTCTATAACCCTCAAGGGAATTTCTATCTCGCCTACCACTCTCATATCCAACAACTTCTTGGAGATCTAGATCAAGCAGATGATTTGACTGCTCAGCAATTCCATCAGCATGTCTCATACAAGATATGTGAGAATTTCGTTCGTTCAATGAAACCTTCCTCGGATTTCCAATTTAAAATAAGTAGTATTGAACTTAATGAACAAGGTCTTCATATCCTAGACGATATTTTAATCTCCCCTGTTTTAAAAAAGGATTTAGAGTGAGTGCCGAATATTGCCTAATTTTCATTAAAAAAATTCTATCCCTGGGACTGGCCATTCACACTCTGGAATTTATCGCTCTAAAAGATTCTTTTTCCTCAAATGGGATATGGCGCTGGAGCGAAATAAAAACAGAACATTCATTTCTCAAACGATTAGATTTTTTGTTTATTAAAGATTTGAATTTTTCTCTTTTCCTATGGACTCGCTTCATTGCCTCTCTTTCTTTTTTCCTCTTCCCTCATTTCGGCATTCTCGTTATCTTTCTATTTTTTTCAACTCTTGCACTCGCCCTTCGCTTTCGAGGATCTTTTAATGGAGGAAGTGATTACATGGCCCTTCTTATCCTCCTTGCTTTAAGTGTTGAAGCTGTCCACCCAACAGAAAAAATACAACTTGGAATCATTTGGTATATCGCCCTTCAAGTGAGCTCCTCATACTTTATTGCTGGTCTCGTAAAAATAAAGCAAAATGCATGGCGAAATGGTAATGCCTTAATTCAATTTATTCATTCTCCAAATTATAACCCACCTCTTTTAATAAAAAAAATACTCTCGAATAAAGCTGCATCATTTCTTTGTTCATGGTTTGTCATTATCTTTGAAATAACATTTCCCTTGGCAATTATTGGTGGAAATCAGTTCATCTTCATTTGGCTTTTTTTGGGATTACTCTTTCATTTTGTCAACGTTCTGCTTTTTGGACTTAATCGTTTCTTAATTATTTGGGTCGCTACTTATCCCGCTCTCTATTACGTTGCAATGACTCTCTTGTCGCCAAACTAGACTTGAATCTCACAATTTGATACTAATGAAGGGAACAAAAAAACCTCAACAAGGAAATAATAATGATTACACTTTATGGATCTCCAAGATCAAGTGCTGGACGATGTCTTTGGACTCTCGAAGAAACAGGTGTTCCGTATAATATTAAAGATGTGGATATGAGAACCAAAGAACACAAATCTGCAGATTTTTTGAGAATCAATCCAAATGGAAAAGTCCCTGCAATGGTAGATGGCGATGTAACATTATTTGAATCAATGGCCATTAATTTTTACTTGGCCGATGCCTATAAAAAGGAACTACTTGGATCGACTCCAGCAGAAAGAGGCTTAGTTCATCAATGGAGTTTCTGGGCCAGTTCTGAACTTCAAGATCCCATTATTCAAGTTTTCATCCAAAAAGTTTTTGTTCCAGAAGACAAACGTGACTTAAAAGTGATTGAAGACAATTTGAAAAAACTTCCAGAACTTTTATCTGTTTTAAATAGTTCTCTCGAAGCTAAAAATTATTTAGCAGGGAATCAATTTACTCTTGCTGATTTGAATACCGCGAGCGTCGTTGGTATTTGTCATGCAATTGGTGAAAATTTAAGTGCTTATCCAAACATACAAACATGGCTTGGAGCAATCGCAGACAGACCTGCCTTTCAAAAATATCAAACGTTAAGATAATTTAAGTCAGACAAGCTTTCTTGAGAATGGGCCAAGTTTCCTTGGCCCATCCTTTTGGAAAAATCATTTAGTAAATTTCACTGATCATTGTTTTTAAAAAACCTTTCTGCAAAAGATTAATGGTCGTTTTGTAATCTTTCATTTCCTGTTCTAAAAAA
>JAGOVS010000173.1 GCA_018060625.1 Bacteriovorax sp.
AATAATGGATTCACTGTACTTGATATGGGGAATCCGAAAAATGTTCAAGAGATGAGCCCCTTTTATGAAATGGAAAAAGCGCTTTTATTCAATGGAGGAAGTGATGAGTAATTTAACATTTTTTAATTGCGAAGAATATATTGTAAGTGAATTGCTTAAAGTGGAAGGAGTTGTAAAGCTTTTAAGTCGTCGAGAAAGAGCATCTCAAGAAGGCATAGAAACAACTAAGACACATGACTATGTATTTAGTTTAAAGTCTTCAGCGGTGCTAAGTTTTTCTTTAGATGAAGATGGTTACTCTAGTATTTGTTTTAATTACGGAAATGAGTATTTTTATTTTGATTCATATCTTGAAAAGTATGATTTAGCTGGCAAAAAAAGATATGAAGAATTGCTTGAAGAGTGCAGATATAGCAGAGATTTTCATTTTAACCTAACTTCAAAACTGAATTTTTTTACAAACTATGTCAATAATCACAGTGAATTAAAATTAGTCTTAGATGGAGATAGTTGGTTTAGCATACCATATGATTTTGGTGGGATGAAATGATGGCACTGATCAGTTCTGCATTGTAAATTGAGAATAGTCCATTTTATGAAATGGAAAAAGGTATTTTGTACTAATAGAAAAAAATGAAAGACATGAATTATTTTAAATCGGATGAATATATAATCGCTAAATTTTAAGTTGAGAGAAGTTGTGCAAGTCGCTCTATTGCATAAAAAGGTACATTGATCAGTTTGAATTTCGATGAATCAATCGAGGATTGTTGGTCTATATTCTTAGTTTGAAGTTCAACTTGGGAGATTTTAATTCCCCATTTTATTTTTTTAAGGGCCGCGAAAATGACCATTGATTTGATATGTTCATTAGAGCTGGCCTTGACTTCGACTGGAATAATTTCTTCACCAATATTTATGATGAAATCTACTTCAGCATTTTGATTTTTTTTGTCTCGTAACCAATAAAAGAGTTCAGGTGGCATCTGAGTAGAGTTGAGGTAGTAGAGGTGTTGTGCGGTAAATTGCTCAGCAATGGCACCTTTAATGACTTCACTATTTATTTTCTGCAAAACTAGTTGTTCCCAAGATGCATTTTGCAAAGTATTTACCAATCCGACATCTAGAAAATAGAGTTTGTATACAGATTCGTCTTTGAGTGCCGCTAAAGGTAGTGCCGTCGCATTTGTGTGATAGCAAGGAATTAAAATGCGGGCCTGAATTAAGAGCTCGATGGCATGCTTGAGGTCGCGAGATTTTTCATGAGCATCAATTGTTGAATATTTTATTTTTTGTCCAAGATGGCCTGGAACAAAATTAAAAATTTGACGAAGCCGCCCCATATGGGCCTTCGTTGAGTATTTACCAAAGTCATCTTGGTAGGTGCTTAAAATAGAATGATGAACTCGGCGAACTTCTAATGCATTTTTTGATTCAATATAAGTTGCAACAGCTTCTGGCATCCCACCAACAAATAAGTACTCTCGAAATAAATTTAATAATTGGGTATGGGCAATTTCTGGCACTGGTTGTGGCAGTTGAGTGAGTGCATCTAATAATAATGTTTTTCCCATTGCTAAGAGAAATTCAGTAAAACTCATTGGACCTAAGTAAAAATATTCTATACGTCCAACTGGCATTGAAAAATCTTTAGCATTGAGTGCAAATTCAAGTAACGATCCTGCGGCGATAACGGGTATATCTGGTCGTTCTTCGTAGAAATAGCGTAAGGCCATCAATAGTTTGGGGTCTTCTTGGATTTCATCAAAAAAAAGGAGTGTTTTATTTGATATTCTTTCTTCTTTGATAAATTCAATTTCTTGTATTAATTTTTGTAAATCAATCCCATCCGTTTGAGTCGTGTGCAATTTTATTTTCTCAAGATTTATTTCGAATAAAGTTAAATTATTCTCTTGAGCAAAGTTTCGAATTAAAGTGGATTTACCCACCTGTCGAGCTCCGCGCAAGACTATAGGTTTTCGCTTTTTTGCCTTAAGCCACTTTTCTAAATCTTGTGAAGCATGCCGTTTCATCTAGTATGGATTCCTTCTTGGAGTGATATTTTCTTTGCGTACCTATTTTAGAATTCTATATCAATTGGTCAATAAATGCCATCTTTTTAGCCATGCAGTGGCCGAAAAATACCCATTTATTGACCATGAATATGGTTATGTACTTGTAATTAAGTGGTTGTTAATTTATTTGATCTTCTTTTTTAGACTTTCAAGATGCGCCTTAATTCTGTGCCTCTTGATCAGACTGCAACTGAGCAATGATTTTATAAATTTTCTCAATCGCATATTGAGGAATATTGATCAATTGAGCAGTCACTTTCTCATTGTTAATCTGATGTCCGACTTTTTTATTGGAAAAAAGACTTAGTGATATTTTAAAAGCAACGTTCTGTTTTTTTCCATGATGAAATAAAAAAGTGATTTAAGGTGACCAGCTTCAGTGGCCTTAACTTCAATAGGAAAATCTTTCCAGAATCTTGCAAAATGAAATCGATTTCACCTTTTTGAGATCCTTTGTCTCTTGGCCAAAAATAGAGAAGTGGAGGGAGGGAGTTGTTGCCACAATAAGCGAGGTGCTGGGCCACAAACTGTTCGGCCATTCGCTTCATGGGTTAAGTCTAAAGTATTAATATTCTGTTGCGAAGCAGATATTTAGGGGTATTTTCAATCTTCTGAAGCACCAAAATAGGGGTATTTTACTGCCTGAGAAGCTTAATTATCAAACAATCTCTTAAGGCCCGATTGAATATAACGATTAGAAATAATATCAAAAAGGTTTGAATCAGAATTTTTGGAAATATCACTATCTTTGTAATTATAATTTTTTTCCATCTCTGGAAAAGACTGAACTTGACCTGCGGTACTGGCATTTTCTGTCGCCAAATTAAAATTCATTCCTTCTTTATTTTCAGCTTTTTTATTTTGCAATCCTCGGCCACTCCCCACCATATCAAGGCCTGCTTTGGCGGCGGCCGATTTTAGTACTTCTTCGGTCTTAGGGTCTGAGAAGCCTGAAGATGCTAGCCCCATTGGAGAGGCATTGCTGGTAATTTGAGAAAAGGCTTTCTCTCCGATAAGGCCCTTAACGTATTGATTAACATTTGATTCGTTAAGAGTAGGTAAGGGACCTTTGTTTGGTCCTATTACCGAAGCTAATTTTTTTAATAATTGATTTTGTAAATTACCAGTTGCGATTGCTTTTGATCCTAATACATTATTATTAAAATTATTAAACATGGGATTTCCATTTCCAGAATTGGCCGCCATCTGCATCACATCTTTTAAGCCAGTACCATTGATCATTGCTGCAGAAAATCCACTAGGGATATTGACCGAAACAGTTTTTTGACAGGAGTTAGATCCTGTTTTTTTGTCTAAGAATTTTGTACAAGTGCAATTTTCATCAAATTGACCATTGATATTGACACAGCCAACAGGATCAACAGCTTTACTGACTCCTGAATAATCACCGGCCTTCGCCGAAAGCATTCGTTTATTTTTGGCCCATAAATCCTGACAACTTTGTGATTTTGTTCTATTAGGATTTTCATTTCCATTATCTAAATAGCAATAGCATTGAGGTTCGCTTAGATTCTCTCTGCCGTTTGGACAGTAGGTAAAATAAGAATCTTTAAATTCTGCCATGATTCTTTCAATCTTGGCAATATTGCCTTTTGATTCCTCTTCTTGTTCGGCAGCGGCATTGTAAAGAGTGGCCGTGTAAACTGTCGCAATACCAGAGACAGTAAAAATACCAGGAGGAGAATCAAAGAATTTCCCTATGCCTTGTGAAATTTTCTCACCGACAATTTTTTGACCAGCCTTTGAGGCAAGCCCTCCAACAACTGCTCCCTTGGCACTGTCTTTAAGAACTTCACTTGTAGCTCCAGCAAATGAGATTTGAGGAAGGAGTAAAATGATAAATATAATGATTAATACTTTCATTTTTACTTTGCACCTGGCTTTGGTTTTGTAATTCGTGATGAAGGTTTGGGTTTGCCTAATTGACCATCATTGATAATTGTTGAGGTATTATTTACTTGAGTTCGAGGAGTAGATCCACTATTGGTGAAATTTATCTTATTTGCATTATCAGTCGCGGGTGATGAATAAATACCAATTCGACTATCTTGAGGGATGGCCACATCTGAATTGATTCTGGTTATCACAATGTTTTGTTGTGATAATGGAAGTGGCTCTGCAACACCAGTTCGATTATTAATAACTCGATCACCTACAATGGCCCGAGTCCTATCGGTACTTTTTATATGAACAATGCCATTTTTGTCTTTGGTCATAACGAACTTATCTGCTTTTGGGGAGGGGGGAGTGGTTGGTCCCTCTTTGACTGCAGGAGGACCAGATTGCAGTTGGACATCTTTAGGAGACGTTTCATCTGGAAGTTTGGTCGTTTCAATGGGTTTTTTCTCAGGAAGAGCATACGTACAAGCGCCCCCATTTTCGCAAGAGGGAGGAGCCGCATCTCCCACTTGAGGTGGTGGGGCGTCAGTTGTCGTATTTGGTACAACTTCTTCAGTACTTACTACTTCTTTCCCTGGATTTGTTTCTGTCGGTTTTGCTTCTGGTGCAGACACTTCTTTCTTATAACAAGTCGGACTCGTCGTCGGACTAAACCACTCAATAAGGGCCGCTACAGATGCAGCTCCGTATCCCAAAGTTAAAAGCATATTTCGCTTTTTTTCTTTTTCGGCCATCTCTCTAACTGTTTCTTGCTCTTCTTTTAAATATTCAAAGGCCTTAATTTGAGCATCATAAGCATTATTTTTAACATCAATTTGGTATTTATTTTTTAAGGCATCGAGTTTTTTCTTTGATTGAATTTTCATCCATAGATCAGTGGCCGTTCCAACTCCGGCAGTTATCGCCATAATTTTTTTTGAAGTGCATGTTGAGCCCTTATTATTGGACCCAAGTCCATTGATCATTCCGAGCATCGCATAGGCAGTTGCAATAATCGCCGATTTACTGGTGGAACCTTGTGGAAGAGCATCAGGATCAGCACTAAGTCCTGTTTTATCTTCCGCAATTTTTTTATGACATTCTTTAATTGCTTCAATATCACTTAAATTTGAGCAGTCTTCGTTTTTGTGTCTCGTCTCCTTACTTTCCACCTTCTCCACGCACCGATTCAACCTCGTCGACCACTCTCTTGAGGAATTTTTCGCACATGCTGCTTTATCATTATCAAAAGTGGTATCAGTTTCAGCGAGCACTACTAAATTTAAAGAATTCAAACCTAATGCAAGGACAGCAGCAAATAAGAGGGGGCGAATGTTAAAGCTTCGAATCTTCATAAACTTATTATACATTTCCTTTGGATTTTTATTTAAATTCTTTATCGGTTTATTTTGCTATCTCTTTAAAATTGGGTTCATCGAGGTATGTAAGAAGTGACTATAACTGACAAAAAGAGTTGGCAGAGAGGCCTTGAAATAGTAAGAGTAGAAAATTTTACTAATTAAGAAATGGCCTCAATAACCGCGAGCTCTTCGAATATGTTTGAAAAAATGCAACGCTTA
>JAGOVS010000033.1 GCA_018060625.1 Bacteriovorax sp.
GTTATGGCCATCTCTCGCTTAATCGTTCATGTCTGTGGAGAGCATTTAGGAAATTGGCAACAAGGAATTGAGCTCCTTCGTAAATTAAAAAACAACGCTCCTATTAAAGATAAAAATGAAATGAATCGCCTCATGGCGATTTTGGATCTTGGAAACAACCCCAATATCAGTATCGACAAATTTTCTCCCTCGGATAAAACCATTATCTATGCAACGACAGCAGCGGCCCTAGCGTCTCTTGGTGGAATAAAAAATGCTGTCGTTCTTTATCTCAAAGCTTGTGAGATTGCCCAAGTAGAAATCAGTGCAGAAGACCCTGCCAATCGCTCGCTTGCTATCGCATCTAAATCAATAGCACGCACACTTGAAAATAAAAAAGAGAGAACTCAAAAAGAATCAGAGCTGATGATTGCTGCTGCAACCACGGCGCGCAAATATTGGGAGATTGCAGGAAATAGGGAAGAAGTTGAGCTGTGCCAAGAAACTCTAAAAAAGCTAGAAGCTCTGAGTGCTACAAGTCCTTCATAAAAACGAGTCTGGTATAAACTAACAGGCGATTATTGGCAGGCATTTCATAATCTTTATATAGCGTAAACCCATTTTTCTGCATGTTCTTATCAACATCTTCAAAAGAGCGTATCCCACTTTGGGGATCCCTCTCTTTAAGTGAAGAATCAAACTGCTCATTGCTCTCACTCGTAAATGCACCATTGTAGTTAAATGGCCCATAAATCATAACCTGGGCCCCTTCTCTTAAACTACCTCCCAGCATCTTCATCAGATTTTTACATTGCTTCCAACTCATAATATGAAAAGTATTAGCGGTAAAAACAATATCGTAGGTGTATCTAGGAAAATAATCTTTTCCTATTTCAAAGACTAATGGACCTCTGAGATTAGGAAGTTTTTCTAACGCTAATTTTTTCGTAATGACTTCACATTGGCCCTCTTTGTCTGAAGTCATCCATAAAACATTTTTAAAATATTTAGCAAAATAAGCTGCATGCTGAGCGCTACCTGAACCAATCTCTAAAACTCGCAAAGAATCGTTTTTAAAAATACCTTTTAAAACAGATAATATGGGATCTTTATTGCGGTCATAGGCGGTAGTGAGTTTATTTTGCATCAAAATACCTCCAACATTAAACAGAAACTTAAATAATCTAACATAGTCAGATATAAAAGGTCCTATTTGTTTTTAAAGTTTCCCATATCTCGTTATATCTGGGATGCTTTTTCCCATGAAAAAAGAAAAAATCGACACAACGAATCTTAGGTTTCACTGGGGCAACATATTTGGCATCACTCTCATTCACCTATTGGCCTTGATAGCTATTCCCTTTTTTACTTGGGAAGCACTGGCCGTCTGCCTTATTATCTTTTTTGTCCTTAGCCCCATAGGTGTCACACTTACCTATCATCGCCTGTTAAGTCATCGCTCCTTTAAAGTTCCTCAATGGCTAGAATATACTTTAGCAACAATTGGCGCTTTTACTGGACAGGGACCCGTTTTACTTTGGGTTGCTGAACACAGGCTGCATCACCGATTTTCTGACTCTAAAAAAGATCCTCACAGCGCTCGCCATGGTGGATTTTGGTGGTCTCATGTCACTCATCTTTTTTACCATAAGGAATTTGAAGACGATCCAAAAGAGTGGAGTCGCTATATTCCCGACTTAAACAAACATCGCTACTATCACTTTCTCAGCAAATATAATTTCGCCATTGCTCTCTCTCTTGCCCTCCCACTTTATTTAATAGGAGGATGGCCTTTTGTAATGTGGGGAATTCCTGTGCGAGTGGCCCTCATGTTACACGTCACTTGGTTTGTGAATTCTGTCACTCATCGATTTGGGTATCGCAATTTTGAGACGAAAGATGATTCTAAAAATGTCTGGTGGGTCTCGCTTCTTGCAGCGGGTGAAGGCTGGCATAATAATCACCACGCTCAATCAAACTGTGCGGCCCATGGACGCATGTGGTGGGAATTTGATTTAACTTGGCAAATGATTAGAGCTCTTGAATTCGTAGGACTTGCGACAGATGTCAAGCGCCCAACTGTAGTCAAAAAAGTTAAATCTTGTGAGATTGATAATGCTTTTAATTCTTTTGATAATAGTGAAGATGAGCTTATCGTCGAAATGATGATGTAAAAGAGTTCAATTTTTACCCATTTTTTCTAAAACATGATTAATCGTAATCAACCCATGATTAATTTTGCGCATAAAAGAAGCATTCGTAGGCACGTAATGAAAATTAGGATGCCTCTGCCAAACGGCCTTTAATGACTCATCAAGCTTGGTGGCGGCCAAGGCATCTTCCAGTCGGTAAGGGTTATTACTTTTAATATCTTCTCCCGTGGCCGCTGATGTTTGAAAGAAAATGACCGCATCGTAGCGAGCAATTTCGGCATCACTGGTTGATTGTATCGATTTAAAAAAACTCTCCTCACTATTAGGCCAATAAGCAAGACCGTCCAGAGTTCCTCGATCACAAAGAAGAAGTCGATCTGGATTAAGTGCATGAAAAGAATCTTCCAGATTTAATTGCATTCTATAAATGGCCGACTGAATGAGTTTAACTTTTTGAAATTCAGTTTCTCTATGCAGTCCATGCTCAAAAAGCATCGTTGCCGCTTCTGGAACAACTTTTACCTCATGCTTGTATTCTCGTTGGATTAAATCTAGGGCCGTTGTTTTCCCCCCTCCAGGACCTCCTGTAATGACTATCTTATAATGTTCTTTCTTCTTAGCATTCACAAATACCTCTCACGATTTAACAATAAAAAGTGTCAATCATAGCTTAAACCTTGATAGGTAAAAAGTCCTTTATTTGTTTATGAAAAAGCGCTATGAATAAATACAGATGAGTTTAACAAATGAGCAGGCCCTAGACATTCGAAAAAAATCTGGTTGGAATGAAATTATTCCAACTCAAGTAGATTCTCGTCTCGTTGAGATAAAACATGCTCTTTCAGACCCCATGGGGGTTATGCTTCTAGGTCTAGGCATTATTTATCTTATTGTCGGTCAAACGAGTGACGCCATTGTGCTATTTCTTTCCTTCATTCCCGTAACTGCCGTGGATATCATGCTTCAGCTAAAGGCAAAAAGAGCGTTGAGCGCCCTTAAGGCCACACTAAATCCATTGGTCAAACTCTTCCGTAATGGGGAAATTGTAGAAGTTCCCATTCGTGAAATCGTTCCAGGAGATACAATCATTTTTGAAGAGGGTCAAAGTCTGGCCGCTGATGGAAAAATTCTCGAATGTGAACACTTACAAATCAATGAATCTGCTCTAACTGGTGAATCGATTCCCATTACTAAAACGACTGGTCATCTCTTTTATGCAGGGACAACTATTTTGCAAGGAAGAGGACTAGGCCTCGTAGAAAGAACTGCAAAAGAAACGAAGTTTGGAAAAATTGCAACATTACTTGAAACAACTGAGGATGAATCGAGTCCACTTAAAAAAAAGGTGGACTTAATTGTCAAACGCCTTTTTTTAATTGCACTGGGAATGTCACTCATTTTATTTTTTCTTATTTTTTTCCTCTACCATAGTTGGAGTAATGCTCTTATTGAATCCCTTACTTTTGGAATGTCGGCCATACCTGAAGAATTCCCTCTCGTCTTTACTCTCTATTTAAGTATGGGAGCTTATCGATTATCTAAGCATGGCGTTCTAGTCAAATCACTTCCAAGTGTTGAAGCTTTAGGTAGTGTTGATGTCATTTGTACTGATAAAACAGGAACTTTAACGGAAGGAAAATTTCAGTTAGAGACCCTCGTAGCTCTTAATCAAAATGTCACAAACGAAGGGTTGTGGCAAAGTGCGCTTATGGCCTGTGAGATTATCCCTGTTGATGCCATGGAAGTGGCCATTGCTGAAAAGGCCGCATTGCAATTTGTTCAATTAAAAAATTGGACCCTGACATGGGATTATCCATTTGAGTCTAAGGGAAAACACATGTCCCATGTTTGGAGACATCAATCAAGCAATCAATGTGTAGTCGCCATGAAAGGATCTGTCGAAGGAGTGCTTGAGCATTGCAAGTTAGAATTAAATGAGAATATCAAAATCACAGAACAAGTCCAGTTTTGGGCAAGTAAAGGAAAGAGACTTTTGGCCTTGGCCCATCGAAGCGGTCCATGCACAGGTAAACGAGAAATTGATGAATTAGATTTAACTTTCATTGGTCTCTTTATCTTTAGCGATCCAGTGAGATCATCTGCCAAAGAAGCAATCTTAAAGTGCCAGGAATCAGGAATAACCGTTAAGATGTTAACGGGGGATCATCCCCTCACCGCCCACGCTATTGCTGATGAATTAGGACTTATCCACTCCCACGACTATCTATTCACTGGAGAGGAGCTTGCCCAAATGAATAAGGAAGATCGCGATAGTAGCTATCAAAAGGGGGCCATTTTTTCGCGCGTTCTCCCTGAGCAAAAGCATGAGATGGTTCAGGCCTTAAAAAAATCGGGGAAAGTTGTCGCCATGACGGGAGATGGAATTAACGATGCTCCAGCATTAAAGACAGCAGACATTGGTATAAGCATGGGAAAAAATGCCACAGATGTTGCCCGAAGCTCGGCAAAAATGATTTTAATGAAAAATGATTTCCAAGGAATTATTGAGGCGGTATTTGAAGGAAGAAAAATATTTTCGAATTTAAAACGTAGCTTTTCTTATCTCATCTCATTTCATATTCCTATTATTTTTTTCGCCCTCATTCCTCCATTGCTGGGACTTGGAAGCTTATTGCTGCCTATCCACATCGTTTTACTACAATTGATTGTTCATCCAGTATCAGCATTTTCATTTGAAAACTTGCCTGCAAAAATGGCAACAAAAGAAAGGGCCTTGATAAATACCAGAAGTTTTTTAGAGTCTTTTCTTTCTGGAATCCTATTAAGCATTGGTGGTCTAATGCTTTATCAATATGTCTTAAAAGGAAACGATAACATAACGGCACGCTCTGTAACTCTGGCAACAATCATGCTTGGGAATCTGTTCTTTATCTTTGTTGAATCATGGCCAAAAATCACCATTCGTTTTATTTTAACGATTAGCTGTTTAATCCTCTTTATGATTATGATGCTCACCATTCCCTTGCTCTCAAGAGTTTTTTATATAACGAACTTTTCTTTTAAATATTTATTCATTGGATTAGGTATTGCTTTTTTATCCTCACTCCCTACTTTTCTTTTACGTCAAAAGTCCCGCTGATTAATTTTTGGCACCAAGCTTGCTTATTCACTGTCTATCGATCTTCACCAAGGAGTTTTTTATGAAGACAAATCTCGTTCATTTATTCATTTTTCTTATACTAACTAGTCAATCCGCAATGAGTGCCAACAAAAATAAATCTTTGGAAGATAAAATGCCTGTAGAGCTCTCAAGAGAACAACGAGAAAGTATGGCCAAAACTCATGAGAACTTTGCCGCCTGTTTGCGTAGTGATAAATCTATAAGTGATTGTCATAGTGAGATGAAGAAAAGCTGTCAAGAATCTATGGGGAAAATGGATTGTCCGATGATGGGAAAAGGCATGGTGCACTCTCTAGAGCAAAAAGAATAAAAAAAGGGGATTTCCTTAATCCCCTTTTATATTTCTCTAACATAACAATACATTCTTTAAAATAATGGATTATTACCATGCAAGATTCCACCACCAAAATAGGAATAAAAAATCTTGCTCGTATCAACAGGATCTGGCGTTACTCCTCTTGCATTCATTTGCATCGTAGGAGTTAAATTTTTTGTCCATGTGTTACCACCATCTTTTGAGCTTAACTGTCCTCCTGATCCCCATTGGCCATCAAGTTGATAATAAGAGGCCACATAAATTTTATTATTATCGATAGGATCAATTTTTATATCAGTAGGGTGAGTGATTTGCTTCATTCTCGTCCAACGTCCCCCTCCATCAGTGCTTTTCCAAGCTCCACTCATAAGCCAATTGCCATGATTTTCATAATCAACTAACCACAAGACACTTGGATTTCTAAAATCAATAGCAAATGCTGTTGGGTAATACCACACCGCACTTCCTGCTCCTGCGTCGCTTGGATAGACTACACTTTCACGAAGCAGTCTCCAAGAGGTCGCCCCCTTAGCAATATCTAATAAGTAAATTCCCGTGACAGATTGATTCGAGAAGGTGGGGGCATCACCAGTTAAGAGAGCGTAAATATTTCCATTATTAGGATCAACTTCTATTTGAGGAATGATTTTTACACCGGAAGGCATTCCCGCATTAATATACTCCCAACTTGCTCCATTGTCCGTCGATCGGACAACGCCTGATTCTTGAGTTCCCCCATAGATCACTCCATGAAGAGCATCATAACCTACAGATAAAAATTGGCGATTATAATTTGTATCGATGGAAGTTAAGCGCTTCCACGATCTCCCTCGATCCAATGATTTAAAAATTCCACCATTTGCACTAACTGCATTGGCATGCCATTCATTAGGAAAATCATGCAAACTTCCTTGGGCCGAGTAGACAATAGTGTCATCATTGGGATCAAAGGCGTAATCATATATACTGTTGTATTGCGAACGAGTAATCCTAAAACTATTTCCGTGATCTTCAGAAACCATTCCTCCGATATCGGCCATCGCTGCATAAAGAAGAGATGAGTTCGTTGGATGAAATTTTACCTTATAAACAGTGGTGACCTCTAATCCTCGTGACTTCCATGTTTGCCCCTTTGTGAGTCCTCCTGTCCCTGATAATTTTGTCATAGGAGAAAGCCAGTTTTCACCAGCATTCACACTTGAGTGAATAAAATAGTAACCTGTCCCTGCAATCATTTTAGAGTTTCGTTGATTGATTGCAAAACTTTCATATCCTGTATCATCCCATCCAACATCAAGAGCAACCGCTGAGTATTCTAAAAGTGAAGAGGCCCATGGGGCATAGGGTATGACATCAAAATTATACTGATGAAGTTTTAGGTCAAAACTTAAACCTTTATCATGGCTCACAAAGACCTTTGTTCCATATCCTCTTAACCATTTGGTTGAACCTGTTGAATAAATTGTGGTGGAATCATTTTCGGCCATTTTCAAATGGTCTCCAACGCTCTGAGGTTTTTTCACAAAGGCTCCTCCATTGATACTCACCCAAACATATCCACAATTATTAACTGTATTATCCACTGATCCTTGCCCCCAATCGTTGAGATAGGTATAGGCCCATGAACATGCATTCGCTCCATCGTTGTCGCCAAAACTAAGAGTTGTTCCACTTATATCCGCCCCGCCCGCAAATTGACGAATATTAATTCCAGTTGGAGCGTAATAGGGAGTAAAGCTCATTCCATAATTATCTGAATAATAAATTTTGGTTTTCGTTGAATGATAAATTCTCTTTGTTGGAGAGGATTGATTGATAAAAGTTCCGATGGCCTCTTCTGCAACGCTTGTCATTCTTGACCAGCTCAATCCTTTATCATTAGTTACAAGCAACCCTTTGTTGGTTCCAGCGTAAATGGTACTTGAAGCAGAACTATCCGGTGTCCAATATTTAATAAACTCCCCGGCCAACAGCCCCATCGTAATACTTGAAAAAGTCACACCACCGTCAATACTGCGCTTAGGATTTGATCCACCACTGGCAAAGAAAACCGTCACTCCATCGCTGGAGAAACCTACACTTTGGGCCTTGGTTAAATCCGAGCTAAAAACGGCCTGAAAATGACTAACAGGAGTCCAGCTGGCCCCGAAATCAGTACTTCTAAAAAGAGTGCCCATATCTGTTCCAACAAACCAAAGATTTGCGTAAGGGCTTATGGAAACTCCACTCATCGCTCCCCCACCCCCTACGCCCATAGGTGTATAGCCAGTTGTTGGAGTTGGCGTGGGGATTGGATTTGGAATTGGAATGGGTGAAGGAGTGGGAGCAGGCAATGGCACAACGCCAACTTCCTTTAAAGAGAAATCGTCAACATAAACATAAGAAAATGCACCTGCTTCTTTAGTACTCGAGACCACTACACTTGCAGCATTGGCCGGCACGGTAAAAGTGACAGAGTATTTTTTAAAACTTGTTGATAAAATTGGCAAGTAAGACTCAAAGAGTACAGCACCGGCCGCATTTTTAATTATAATACTTGAGTATGCTGAAACAGAGAGGGCCTCCAGCCTGGCGGTGACCATTAGTGTATAGGTTTTTCCTATGGTCAGTCTGCTCATTACGTTTTGGACAATTCCCCCTTTTCCAATTCCACTGCGAGCTGAATAAATCCCACTTGCTGGTTTCTTTACGACATATGTACTCCCATTATTTGTCCAACTCGAAAGACCAGACTCAAAACCTGGATTCAGAATTAAGTTTATTGGTTCCGCTGCCCTGGCATGATCAACTAAAAATGATGAGGCCATTAAAACGCAACTAAAGAGTGTCAAAATTTTTATTTTTTCCATTTTCTAAGTATGCCGAAAATAAAAATTAAAAAATTTCGCGGTAATTTTATCCTAGTTCATTGGCATTTAGACACTCCATGAATGGAGTTAAATGATTGAAAGTAAACTTTTATAAAAGAGAAGAATTTTACTCATGATTCAGTGAAGAGAAAATAAATTAGTCTGGTAAAACGAAACCATTTTCTTCATTTATTTTTTCAAGTTCTCATTAACAAAATCCCAATTTACCAAGGACCAAAATGCCTTTAAGAATTGAGAGCGATCATTTCTATAGTCAATGTAATAAGCATGCTCCCATACATCTACAGTTAAAAGCGCAAAACATTGGCACGTCATCGGAGTCTGAGCATTGCTGGTATTCATGATTTCTAATTTTCCTGCATTATTTTGCACAAGCCACGTCCATCCAGATCCAAAATGACTAATGGCCGATTCCGTGAAGGCCCTTTTAAATTCGTCGTAAGATCCCCATGTCTTGTCAATCAACTCTCCAATGCCCTCTGTCGGTAGACCTCCTCCTGTTGGCGATAGGCACCTCCAGAAAAAGGAGTGATTCCAAACCTGGGCAGCATTATTAAAAATCCCTCCCACCGAGCTCAAGATAATTTCCTCTAAAGGCATCTTTTCAAACGTTGAGTCTTTAATAAGATTGTTTAAATTATTAACGTAACTCTGATGATGTTTGCTGTAGTGATATTCGAACGTTTCTTTAGACATGTGAGGAGCTAAAGAATCAGTTGAGTAAGGCAATGGGGATAAAGTAAAATTCATCATATTCTCCTCGTTGAAACCACAACATATTATTCCCTCACTAAGACAACTTTGTCCTATTCAAATATAATATAAGATTCATTTTCTAATTTTTCTCAACGCAAATAAGACTGTAATTTCTATCCGATTTTTCACAAAAAACCTTTTGTCATAAAAAGGAGTGCTATGCTCCGTTTCTACACACTGGGAGGATCTTATGAAACACATTCTCATTCTCATTTTCCTTTCCCTATTAGCAAACTTCTCCCAAGCAAAATCAGAGTCAGAAATCCTTCTTACTGAAGAAGAAAGCGAAGCCGTAGAGATAATCGATTCAAAGAACCTAGAGGCCCCTAAAATGTCCATCCGTGAGATTAAAGATTATTTAAAAACCATTGATCAAAGCTCTACCTGTCTTGATGAATATCTTAAAAGAAGAAATCAACTAATGGCCAAACTGGCCTTCACCCCTCTCTTGGCCACCATCGAAACCCTGGGTGCCGTTTATGTTGGGGGAACGGCCGGCGTTTTAATCGCTCAAGCGCGCTCTGGTGGAGTGGAAGCGGGATGGGATGCTCTCGGCTATGCCATTGGAGGAGCGATGATTGGAGGGACCATGAGTATCGCAGCGGCCGCAACGAGCACTGCTTTTACAGGTATGGATGCCTATGACATAGATCAGCTCGCAAAATCCCTTGGCGAACTACACCTCAATAAAGAGAGAGTAAAATCTGCAAAACTTTATCAAAAATACCTAAAGACTACGAATGACCCGATCTCTCAGGAGGCCTTTTTTGAAGAAGTTCTCGAGGCCGATAGAGTCGGAAGCCTCTGTGATGGATCTATGCTAAAACGGCCGCGCTTTCGTTTGGGGGCCAAGCTTAAATACAAAGTATCGCGTTCTCGTGATCTTTTTCGCGCCATTAATCAATAAATCTTGGCAAGTGCGAGCTTTATCCCAAAAAAACGCGTTGAGAAACACTTTCTATTTAATTCTCGGAAGTTATATAAAAAAGGGACTATAAATTATACATTTTTATTAGTTTAACCTAGACTTAGATATTAGGATCAGCTAATGTTCGGCCATGAGATTAAAACTTGTATTGGCCCTATTAACCCTAGGCTTCTGCACATTAACTTTAGCAAGCCCTATGCCTTGCATGAAATTAATGAGTCAATTTCTTCATCACGAAGAAAAAAAAGAATCACATCTCACCATTAGTTTAAATATTCCCGAAGCTGATAAAGTAGAAATTCTCGCTTATCTCAAAGCGAGAAAATATTCTGATGCTGAAATTGTTATCGCAATTGAAAGTTTAAATGAATTGAAAAAGATTCCTAAAACCGAAAAAATAGAAGCCTATCTAGGATTTATCTCTACATATCCTGTAGAAAATAAGCGATTGGCCCTTCGTGATTTGAACCAACTCGGTCAAAGAGAAGTTTACTCTCCCTATATGAAACGCTTCAATAAAACGCAAATTGCGGTGAAAAAAAAAGAAGCACTCTTTAAAGAAAAAAAAATAGCAGAGCTCACTAAAACCAATCCTGAATATTCTGCAGATGAGATTCACAGCTTGGCCACACAATCCGCAAGAGATTTTCGAGGTCAATATGAAAAGCTCTTTTATGGCTGTAGCGCAAGGACAATGACTCCTCAACACGAAGTGGCCCAGCTCTCTTATACGAAATTCACAACGGCCATAGGACTAAGTGCAACCTCAATTACCTACGCCATTGCCAACAGAGACAAAGAAAAAAATGGTGAATGGTATGGTCGCCTTGGCCATGAACTCGTTTACTCAATTATTTCAAATTATATATCATCAAAATTCACAACGGCCCCTCAAGATTCACAGTTTGTTAAGTCCTTTAAGAATTACATGATTAACCGTATGGTCAGCTCTATTGATATTGTTTTTTATCAAATTTTGTGGGGTGAAAATGAACGTAAGGGGATGGCCAAATTAAAAAAGATTTTAAACTCTCCTGAATTCCAAGAAAAAATTGACAAGTATATGGATGATCTCAATAAACCTTATGCCTACTACGAATTTAGAAAAGAATTTGCCAAGGCCCTGGCCAATTTCAAGGGAAACATTGGACTCGATAGCTCTTATGGACTTCCAAAAGATGTGAATTGGAGACACCTAAGTCAAAAAGATCTTGAACGCACAGATGTTCAAGATGTTCTGATCTCTGCCGCGACAGCTTCGCTTTATGAAGAGGATAAAGGAGCGGTTATTCAAACTGGACTCTCAGGACTTGATCGCTTTAGCTATAACTCGGCCTTTGGCCTAATCATGGTTCCAGGGAGCATGATCAAACAATACCTTATCTATCAAACTCTTTGTATGGGACAAGACAATCCTAAGATGGCCACACTTAAGGCCCTTATGATCTACGCAAGCTATAATCTAACCTCAAGCCAAATCTACTTTGAGTTTAGAAACATGCTCATTAATCAATAATCCACCTCTTTACACCTGGCCGCGATAGCTCATCTGTGCTATATCACCCTTTTTATTAAAGACTTAATCATACAAAAGTCTGCCTAAAGAATAGACATATAAAAATTACCTTGGCTCCAACTTCTGCAAGCAAAAAGAAGAGACCATGGCATTATGCAAATCGACTTTTTAAAAAGGAAAAGAATCGTGAAATGGTTAAAATCTACAACGGCCCTTCTATCAATTCTAGCAGTGACTCTCCACTCTACGGCCATTTTTGCCACAGATTTAAAAAATAGCGAAGAAGAAAACTTACGCCAACAAGAAGAGATTATTCAGGCGGCCCGCAACCTTGAAAAAAACTTTGAAGATCCTTCAAGAAAAGAAGTTGAGCTAGATCATTTTCAACTTCTCTCTCAAACATATAATAATTCAGAAAAAGAAGACATCCTTGCAAAAATTGAACTGATTCAAAAAGCTGATCCGGATGGAGAAAATGTTGAAGATTTTATTGATGAAGACCTTCCCCTAAAAAGACATTACTCAAACAACCTTCAAATCCAAATTGTAGATGAAGAAGGTAAAGAAATAAAAAGAATTTCTCAAAAACAATTTAGTGAATCTTATTCGCCTCGATTCTCTGAAGACTTAAGCCTAGAAGGTTTTCGTACATTCAGAATTGTTGATGCGAAAGGAAATCTACTTCACACCTTCCATCGAGATATTGATTCT
Source organism: Bacteriovorax sp. (assembly GCA_018060625.1). Taxonomy (GTDB): domain Bacteria; phylum Bdellovibrionota; class Bacteriovoracia; order Bacteriovoracales; family Bacteriovoracaceae; genus Bacteriovorax. The sequence continues at coordinate 12,372 of JAGOVS010000033.1, forward strand.
GTTGGATTCTATGGACCATTTCTCGTTTATATTGAAAAAAATTCTTACAATGAAGGCCGAGGAATTACTCCTCTACGCTTTATTAACCTCGAATACTTTAAAGCTTCCATAGGAAATGCAAATTTACCCGTTTTTACTCTTCCCATTAAAACAGGTCCTTTGACCGAATTAAAAATCATTAATGGAAAACTCCATATCAATGATACTAAAATCACTGGAGATGCAATAAAGGTTCTCTCGGATCTTTATCAAGTTTATTTTAATATTTCAGTCTCTCTCGTAGACCCAAAAACCCAAATACGCGCAGAAGGAATGCTTAAAGAACTTGCCTATTTTTTTGGAAAAACGCTTGAAATGCAGGACCAAAAAGTAAAAGATCAACTGAACTTTGCTTTACAAAATGAAGCAGGTCTTCAATCCATTGTTACTGAAATGGAAAAAAAGACTCAGGTAAATTCTCAAGTTTCAAAATTAGAACTGGAAAAAAAGAAAGATCTCATCAATGCCATTAAGACAGGTGACCGTGAAAAGATCATTAAACTCGCTGAAACAGAAAGTGCTTTTAAAAATAATATCTTGCAAACTAACCGCAGCATGCAGGCATCTCGCCTCTTTTTGTCTCGCATTTATATGACAATGGCAAAAATGGCCGAACCAACTCCTCTGGGGTCAACTAAAATCATCAAATCAATGATTATGTTTGTAGAGGGCGTCCTTAAAAAAGATAAAGACTTAAGAGATTACGCTAAGGCATCACTTCTTAAGCACCCGTATTTCAAATATGTAAAGTTTGGTTCTTATGCCGTTGCCGCAGCGGCCATAGGCTCAGAGCTCCCTGAACCTTACGCTTTTCATCTTTATCAATTGATTGACCTCTCAAGCATGCTTTTTGAACAGGCCCATGGATACTTGGAAAGTATTAATTTCGGCCTCAACTATGGAGATCTTTACGTGAAGGCCAGTAAGGTTGCCTTCAGTGGCGTTTTACATGTTGCTGATTACTTTAGAGAAGAAGTTGTTGCCAAATTTTTTGTCGGACTCACTTCTACGATCACCATACCCTTTATTGTTTTTGGAGTTCCTCACTTTTTAGTCAACGGAATAAAAGCGTCAAAGGACATGTCCCAAAATTGGAGACAAGTTAGACTAGCTGGAAATTCACGCCTACAAACTTTCAAGAAAACTTTTATTGATTATATCCAACGATCAAAGACTTCTTACGACGATCTGATGTCTTTATCAGAACAAGAAATATCTCGGATTGACAACTCTAAATTAACAGATGACGAAGTGGCCGAACTTCGAGATCTTTTAAAAACAAAAAATTCAGAAGGTGGACGCTTAAAATTGGCCAACATAAAAGAATCCCTTAGAAAATTGCGATCAAATACAGGTGAATTTTTTAAGAATGCATCTTTAAAAATTGGTCATGATACGATTGTCATTGGAAAAGGGGCCCAGGCCTTAAATGCTGTTGGAGAATTTATTGCTGGAAATTTTTTAAAAAAGACTGTCGCCGAAGAGAAGAGAATCGATACTTTTGGGAAGGCATTCTCTCAATTTTGTTTGAGCTACCCAAGCTTAACGAATACCTTTAAAACACTTGCTACGACTTGGAACTATATTTTCATTACAAGATCTTTTGCCCTGAAGCCCTCTACTTGGTATATGGCCCTAGTTTATCCTCAATTTTTTGGAACAGCTATTCGTTCAACTCCAGGGGCCATTCATAATCCTACCTCTTGGAATGGCGGTAAAGTCTCAACGGTCAGCACTCTTGTCAACGCACTTAGCTCGAGATCTCTTGCTGCCCAAGAGAAATTGGCCATGAAAGAATGGGAGAAGGCCGTTCTTCCAATTGAGCGAATCGTTCATGAAGAAGCAATGAACAAGGCCCTTGAAGCACTTGTTCGAAAAATCGATGACCCAAAAAAACTTCAAGAACTTTTTGATTCAACTCAACTCCCTGGAACCAGAGAGACTCGTTCTTCATTAATGGAAGCGGGAAGACCCACAGGTGGAATCGCAGGCCTCACTGACTCTAAATTGAAAAAACTCAGTGGTGAAGACCTCTCTTTCTTTAGGGCCTTCTTCACAAAAACCTACGATGATACAATGAGTGCGATTGTACAAAAAGTCACCATAGACTCTCTCCCTCCTGAATCAAAAGATGAAATTGAACGCATTTCAAAAATGAGTGATTTCGAATTAAAAAAATATAGCTCTCGTGAAACAATTGGCATGAACGTTCTTGCTGAAGTTCTTGCTGATCCAAAAAAAGGTGAATACTGGAGAACTGAAGTTAAGAACACCATGAACAAAGCGATTGCACAAAATAATATTAATGGTTTTGCAAATGATGTTTCAAAAAAACTAGGCTTCTTCTTTGAAAGAAAAAAAATTAATTATCACCATAACCTCCTTAAGATTGTTGACCCAAAAGGACCTCAAGTTGGTCGTTTTGCAACGGCCGAAAGAATGCTGGCAAAACCAACGGCCGTGGCGAGAGCTGTTCGTGCTGAAGTTGCCGCCCTCCTTATTGATAAACCTCTCTCACTTTTAACTCTTTTAACTCTTTATGCAGGCGTTACTGAAGGAATCATGAAGCCCTTTTACCCAGAGGCCATGTTTGGAGCAGAATCTTTTTTCTACATGTCTCGATACCTCATTTTAAACGGCTTTATCACGGGAACCATTATTAGCATTATGGCCGATACCTGGATGAAAGTTCAGACAGACTCGCGCATTCAAGATGATGGTGGATTTGACAAAGTTCCAACTCAAGAATGGCGCAAAAAAGGTTTCTGGAGATACTTCTTTAAAAGTATGTTCAATCCAAAAAATAAGTGGAGTACAAACCAAATGTTCTACACCAAATTGGTTTGGGCCAATATTCCGGCCGTGTTTGTTATGTCATTAGCGACGAATATGCTTACGTTGGGACGTTTTGATCTCACGGCCTTCCTCACTATGTATATCTTTGTCTTCACAACTCCTTTTATGGGTATTAACCTTAAAATTGAACAGGCCTTTGAGCTCTCCTCTAGCTGGGTCCGCGCGCAAATCCCTAAGAAGTATCGTGCTCACCCTGAAGCTCAAGAATATATTCAAAATGAAATCCAAAAAAAGAAGCTCATGTTTAATTTTGTAAATCATATTTACCAAACCCTTTCTGGGACAATTAACAATCTTTTTGAAAATATGGATACCAAAGAATATGGACCTCGCTCTTTTGCTAGACTCATCTTCTTTGGTTACACCCCTACAGAGCTTGCAGTTCTTGGAATCAGAAAAGTGGGAGATACTCTTGGATTTATCCCAGGGATTGAGCCATTGACTCACTTCTGTGAGCATATTTTAACAAACAACGATACATCATTGATTAAAATTAAGCCGGAGTAATTTGTGAAGAAGTCACTACAATTAATAATTCTTTTGTCCACGATACTCACATCCTCACGGGCCTTCTCTGATGACTGTTATCATTCAATGAAATTACTCATTAGTCGATCTGAAATGAAACATAAGTCTTGGGCAGAAGTAGAAGTGGCCATCGATGTAAAAACGAAATTTCAATCGCGTTATGAATTAGGTGAGATAACAAAAAAACAACTAGAGAAACTCCTTTTAGCTGTTGATTCTTATAAAAAGACCACGAATGAATCTCTTTTAGGCCCTGGAATGAATGCATGCTTTCAAGAATTCAGTGATGAAGCGGCCAGTTCTCTGGCCGAATTAATCACCAGAACTTATGGAGCAAAAGACTCAAAAAGTGCTTTTGATAAACTCATCTCTGGAGCTCAAGACATTTTTGGTGATACGGCCACATCGGCCAAATCAAAGATATGTGCTCTATCGGATGTGAAAGGGACTCGTTGCCAGATTTTTTCTAAGAGTATCGCTCGTCACTGTAAATAAAAATGCCTAGAATAGAACAAGGTTTTCTTGAAAATTCCCAAGAAAACCTTGCCGATTGAATACTCAATCCCTATAAATACCTTCAGAACCTGAATTCTAAAGGATAAATGTATGAGTCAATTCAGACCTATGACTTTTCTCTTGATCTTAGTCTCCTGTACTCCAAATTTTAACCAAAGAGTTTCAATTCCTCTAAATTCTGCCATTATCAATGGGCAAGAAATTAGAGAAAATGCACCGATTGCCGTGAATGTCGTTGGCCTCTACAATAAAAAGAAAAACACCATTTGTACTGGCTCCCTCATTGCTCCTAACATTGTTTTAACGGCCGCACATTGTGCTCCCGAACGTCTCTCTCACTTATCAGTAGTCTTCTCTACTAATATTGACAGCACCATCAATGCAAGGGAGCAGGATATATTGCAAGAACTTGTGTTATCAGCAACCGATTTCAAAGTCAGTCCAAATTGGAATCCAAAAGATGAAGAGCGTGAGCAAAATACTGGGGACATTGCCTTAATTAAATTTAAAGGAGATGCACCTGAAAACTACAAACTGACACCTCTCTTATCTGAAGAATCGACACTTAAAGTTGGGGATCTCGTCACTATTGCTGGTTATGGATTTAATACTGTTCAAACGACTCCCGTAAGTGAAAATCAATTCCCAAGTATCGAAAAAGCCTATGAAGATGGAGATATCTTTTGCCAAGAAGATGAAAAGGGCAAGCCTTATCAATGCGTAACGGTTGAAATGAGTGGTGACTCCATACTACGAAAAGCAGTTGCCCCGATTGACCGCATTCTAGAAACTGAAATCATTCTTGATGAGCACAAAGCGGGAACTTGCAATGGGGATTCTGGAGGTCCAGCGTATATTTTAAAAGACAATCAATACTATCTATTTGGAGTGACCAGTCGAGGCAGTGAACTATGCAATGAATTTGGGGCCTACACCAATGCCTTAAAATATAAAAATTGGATTAATGAAACTATAAAGACCTTAAAATAAAAAATTAAGGATGTTCCCATTCATCAGGGAGAGGTCTTAGATTAGCGCTCTCAAAATTTAATTTTTTATAATCAGCAACTTTCATATGGGGAAAAAGAGAGTGGATCTTCAAAAAGACTGACGCTATAAGGCCATTAGTATAGGCCCTTGACTCCCACATAATTAATGATCGCACCAAGGCCGTTGCTGTAAAAAAATGATCGGCCGGCCAAAAAAATTGATTCTTTTTATATCTCACTTGAGAAACAAGATACTTTATTCCATTTTTTAGGGCCTCATCAACTTCCAAACTCTCCTTCTGCCTGTATTCAATCAAAGAATAGAGGGCAAATCCTGTTGTTATGACTCTGTCCTTCCATAGATTTTTTTCATTGGCCCATGACCCATCAACGTATTGCGACGATAGTATTTTGGAAACGATTAATTGCTTACTGTTATCGGTTAGACACTGATCTCCTGCTCTTTGAGCAAGGGCCATCACAAATGAGAGATTCATTGTATTAGGGTAATAAATGCCACATCGATACTCCTGATCTTTTTGAATGATTGAATTAATAAGATGACAAGCTTCCTTCTCTCCCGCCAAGTGACTTTTTTGAGCAAGTGCCTTCATCCTTAAGACATTAGCATTCACTATACAATCTACATCATTTTTCACAAGAGGAATTCTCGCGCCTTTTTTGGAACTTGCAAAAATAAAATGAGGCATCAGTGGATCATTCTCATCATGAAGCCATGTCATAAAGGCCCCTGTATTGTGCTCTTTAGATCGAGCATTGTAATAATGGGGTCTTCTTTCTACATCACGATATTTTTCTAAGAGTTTAAAGACGCTATTTGTTTCAATAGATTGCTTATGATTAATTTTTTCATCAAATAGTAATGCAGAAAAGGCAACAGAAGTCGTATCTGCATCGTTAGGAATATTGATGAAACCCTTCCAGAGCGGCATTACTTTTAAATCAACAGCACGACGAACAACTTCCCCACTTTTTAAAATAAAAGGTGGATAATAATTAAAACTCTCTCCATTTTTATAGCGCTTAAAACTTGTTGTTCCCAAATCAATGGCCTTTGGAATTTCTTTAAAAACATTATTTTGATGGTACTCCGGAAAATCAAGATAGAGTTGGCCTAAAATATTAATGACTGAACCAGTAGTAAAGGCCGTCGCTTCTTCATCTTTAACAAAAGGCAGACCCACTCCCGCCATGATTGGCAACAATGTAGACTTAACCTGTGTTGTCCACTCTCCCTGATGATATAGAGGATGATTTAGATCTTGAATTTGATCCTTAAGCGTATAATCTAAAGCAACCATGCCAATTTCTTGAAGACTTCTTTCATTTAACTCAATTGTTTTAGCAGATGCTGATGAAAGAGTAAAAATGAAGGCCCAGCAAAAAGTAATTGTTTTTTTCATTTTAAATTTCTTGATTAAATTTTATAGGAACTTAGATAATTGCACTTTGGGTGAATTTAAAAAGGGCCTGTGTAATCTTTATAGGCAATTCAAACAATTCAAGAAAATTCGTCCCAACTTAACTAGGATCTATTATTATGACCATCTCTTCAGTCTCAAGGGTTTTATGCGACTTCATTTCATTCTTTTCACCTTAATCATCCAACTTTTCCATGTTAATGCGCTTGCTGGTGATTGCACCACTTATCTTGGCAGCTGTGAATATTACCTTTGCAGAGAAAAGGAACATGCTTGTGGAAAAAAAGGCTATTACAGAGGATTCGCCTACAAATATTGCAAAAAATCACAAGAGAAACTTGCTCCCAAACTTAGCGCTAAAGGACGTAGGTGGTCACGCAGAGTAATGTTATGCCTAGAGCAATCTGTTGAAAAAATACCTTATGACGACAATTGTAAGGACGTTAAAATCACTGCTATTAAAGAACATGACGAATGCTATATAGACAACAACTTTTGCTCACTCAGCTGGGGTGATAAAATAAAAATCCTAAGCCTCATCTATCCTGAAGCAAGACATCCTCAAATTCTCAAAGAGGGCATGCTTGTTTTTAAAAATTGTCTTTAACGACTAGAACTTCCAAAATAATTACTTAACAAGAAGTGGATCAACTTCAACACCTGTTGCACTTGAGAGATTGGCCCAGGCCATGTGATAGCGATAGAGGGACTCATAATAATCTTTATAAACAAGTGCTCTCGTCGTGTATGCATCAACAATATCTTTGGCAGGTGTCAGTCCTAAGCTCACTGAAGCTCCAATATTAGTCAGCCATTTCTTTGCGGATTTGTAAGCATTTTTTAATGCATCAGAGCGATCCTTTGCCTCCTGCACCTCAAGATAAGATTTTCTTAACAGTACCTTGAGACCCTCATTGGCATAGAGCTCCTTAGATTTTAACTCTGCTATTTCTAAAACTAATTTATCAATTTTTGATTGCTTGACACCAAAATCAATATCCCAAATAAGACCAACACCTAGAGCAACACTACTGTGGTTATAAGCATCGTAAATAAATGGATTTTTCTGGGCCGTTCGTTGGTTTGTATAAGCATAGTCATATTTTACTAATGCACCAAAATAAGGACGTTCAGACTTCTTTTCACTTAAGAGCAAATCTGATTTTGCCAAGATACCTTTGCCGACTTTTAAAATATCGGGAAAATGAGATTGCATGCGTTCTAAATAATAATTAAACTCTCGCAAGTCTCTTTGATCCATTTCAATCCATTCTCTTTCGTTTTGAAATCTTGTGCCCTGTTCTAATTTAAAGTTTTCACCTAAATAAAAGGCCACTCCCATTTTTGCCAGATTAACCGTTTTTTCGATCTCAATTTTTTTTTCCTGAACTTGGTATTTGAAAACTTCTAATCGAAGAACATCTTCTTTTTTACCATTTTTTTTGTCTTCCAGTGCTGTTATGGCCTGTTCAAGATCTTTTTGAGTTTCACTAACAAAATCAAGCAATGATAGGGCATACTGGTGACCATAGTAGGCTTCTTTTAGCTTATAGATGATCTCATTTTGTTTTTTAGTCACATCAAGTTGATTAATTTCTGTGTTTAACCTCGCTGCATGCTTTAAATCTTCACCTCTCCCCCACACATAAAGAGGTATTTTCGCTTCGATGCTAGCAATCCATTCTGCACCCCAGGTAGACGTATCCTGATATGAGACAGGCGAACCTTTTTTACCATTTATTGGTCCAACCCCTGCCGAAGCACTTATTTTGGGAAATAGTTCTCCCCGTATGAGAGTTAGATCAGTCGCTGCAATTGGGGCCTTAAAAGACTCTGCTTTAATTTCCAGATTATTTTTGAGGGCAAGTTCAATGGCCTCTTTAAGTGTAATGACTTTTGGAGGATTCGTTGTCTCTTCTGCCAAAAGGGCCATTGAAAACACACTCATCAAGAGTACACCGATTATTTTCAAATTCGTCTTCACTATGATTTCTTATTTGTTTTAAGTTCAGTTAATCTTTTATTTAAAAGATCTTTTAGGCCACTCCAACCTTTTTCTTTGATCGTCTTTTGAACTTTTTCGTTAATTGTTTTTACCCAAGATTCTTCGTCGATGGCGACATCAACGACCTTCCAGTCATCGCCAACTTTTTTTAACAAATAGTCTACATCAGTGCTCTCACCTTTTTTGCTTACACTTGAGGAAACTTTTGCATCCCTATCGGTTGCTTTTGTTTTTTTATAGGTAATTTTCACGTTCTCTAAAAATTTTGGTGCCGAAGGATAAACAGATCTTGTGATAATTTCTTTCAACGTAACTTCAAACCACTTTAAATCACTAGCGGAACGCTTAGTGTATTCTTCTGCTAAAACAGTTTTGGCCATCTCTTTAAAATCGATATGAGCTTCAACCTCTGCCTTAGTTTTGGCGTTTAAAAGGAGATTTTCTTTTCCAGTTTTTAAAAATATATCTTTTATGAGTTCTTCAGGCGACGCAGCGCTCACGTTCTCAGTTAAAATGAGGGCGCAAAGCACGATAAACGTAAAAAGAGAGGCTATATTTTTCATGAAACATCCGGGAATAGGCTAAAATTTAACATTGTGAATATATATTTTTTCTAAGTAAGTCAATTTGAAGATTATCTTTCTCATGTACAAAAAGGATGAAAACTTTTATTGATATTCTCTATGAAAAAAATACTTCAATTTAATCTCAAATTCTTTTGGATCGCACCAATTTTTCTCCTGGTTTTGGCCGGTTTTGGTGTCAAATATTCCTCTCAAATTAAGATCAATTTGGATCTTGCGGCCCTTTTACC
>JAGOVS010000174.1 GCA_018060625.1 Bacteriovorax sp.
AATGAAAAAAGTGGTGCCCTACTCGTCGGGCTTGGAATTTTTTTAAGTCGCATCGCTGGTCTTATTCGGGTGCGAGTTTTTGCCCATTATTTTGGAAACTCGGACGCTGGAGATGCTTTCAACGCGGCTATAAAAATCCCTAATTTCTTACAAAATCTTTTTGGCGAAGGAGTTCTCTCTGCTTCCTTTATTCCCGTGTATGCCCATCTTATCGCCACAACTCATAATGAAAAAAATGACCGTGAAAATCAAATTGAAGCTTCCCAAGTCGCTTCCGTCATTGGAAGTCTCCTTTTTATCTTTGTTTCTCTTATCGTTTTGATTGGTATTTTCCTCACTCCTTTTCTTATAGACACCATTGCCCCTGGATTCAAAGGCGAAAAACGCCTGCTTACAATTAAAATTGTGCAAATTATTTTTCCTGGTACGGGCCTTCTGGTAATGTCTGCTTGGTGCTTGGGGATTTTAAATTCTCATCGAAAATTTTTCCTCTCCTACGTCGCTCCCGTCGTTTGGAATTTAACCCAGATTTTTTCACTCATTCTTTTTGCCAAAGGATCAACTCAATACAACTTGGCCGAAATTAATGCTTGGGGATTAGTGGCCGGAAGTTTTTTACAATTTGCCGTACAATTTCCATTTGCCCTCAAACTGATCAAAACATTTAGACCTTCACTCAACACAAAAATAGCGAATGTTGGAATTATCATTCGCAACTTTTTTCCAGTCGTTATTTCTCGCGGAGTCGTTCAGCTCTCTGCCTATATTGATAGCATACTGGCAAGTTTGCTTCCCATGGGAGCAGTCTCAACCCTAACCTATGCTCAAACTCTTTATCTCTTGCCCATCTCCTTGTTTGGAATGAGTGTCTCCGCTTCCGAGCTTCCAGCGATGTCTTCAATCAGGGGATCACCTGAAGACATTCATCAGTATCTTCGAGGAAGACTAGAGGGAGGCCTTAAGAAAATTGCTTTTTTTATTATTCCTTCAGTCTGTGCTTTTCTATTTCTGGGAAATAGTTTGATACGAGCAATTTTTCTATCGGGAAAGTTCACCAATGATGATGTTCATTATACTTGGATGGTTCTCATCGGATCAACTATCGGACTGCTGGCCACGACTATGGGACGATTATACTCCTCCACTTTTTATGCCTTGAAAGACACAAAAACTCCTCTGCGATTTGCCCTGATTAGGGTTTGTCTAACAACTCTGCTGGGTCTTTTTTTTGCTTTTCCCCTCCCGCGTCTTTTAGGACTTAGTCCCTCATGGGGGACCGTTGGTCTTACGGCCTCTGCTGGATTATCAGGATGGATTGAATTTACTCTTCTGCGCTTAGCGCTGAATAAAAGAATCGGAGATGCTGGATTAACCATTCCTTACCAGCTCTCTCTTTGGACGGCGGCCATCACCTCTTCACTTATTGGCCTTTTAATTAAGCACTTTACCCATCAGGGGCCTCTTGTTTCGGCCATGCTTATTTTTTCTTTTTATGGTCTAAGCTATTTTTCTTTAACCTATTTTTTAAAAATTGAAGAATCAAAAACAACAATTGATAAAATATTGCGTCGATTAAAAGTCATCAAAAAATAATCTAAAAAATAAGTGCCATTCACGTTTGGAGATGTTAAAAACCAATGCATTATTGTTCAATAATCACAAGGATTCTGCATGAAACTCCTGATCACTCTTTTAATGTTCTCTTTTACTTCTTTTTCTCTTTTTGCTCTCGATATGGAAGGAGCTTTTCAGACCTTTGCCAGACCAATCGATGTCAAAATCTCTTTCGAGGAAAGTGAATTTGAAGCACGTCCCTGGATCAAAGAATTTCGTTATGTCGTTATTGTTAATAAGGCCACAAGTGGCAAAGAAGCACAAAGCATTAAGGTCTATGAATATGGGCAACTCATCATTAAGGGAAAAGTATCAACAGGAAGAGATCAATTTGAAGAGGCCGGGACTCACCACTCTAAGCATGACTCGTGGACTGTTACACCAACAGGTTTTTATACTCCTACTTATCTTAGTAAAAATCATCGTTCATCTTCCTATGGGGGGCGATTTTCTTGGCTCGTTGGCGGAACAAAAATGCCTTACGCTATTTTCTTTAATGACGGCATAGCTCTTCACCAGGCACCAAAAGGAACGGAGTCTCAATTGGGGTCAAAAGCTTCTGGAGGATGTGTGCGTTTATCAAAAGACATTGCGCCAGATCTTTTTAATAGAATTAATGAAACTGAAGGATCAAGAATTCCAAAGTTCTCTGTTGATGGTACTGTTCAGCTTAGTTCAGACAAAGAAGACTCATACGTTTATAAAAAGGGATTTTCTGCTTTAATCATTGTTCAAAGCAAGATTATTGAGTAATCATAAAAAATATGAACCAAGCTTATAGTGATGTCCTCAAATTTTCGATAACTCTTATATCCATTATTAATCCTTTGGGGGCCATTCCCGTTTTTTTGGGCTTTACTAAAAACCATAAAAACCTAAACATTAAAAGTGTCACAAACACATGTGCTACTGCCTGCACGATCACAATTCTCACGAGTTTGATCGTGGGCCAAATGTTGCTTAATTTTTTTGGTATTTCAGTGGCCTCTTTTACGATTGGCGGAGGATTTCTTCTTTTTACCATGGCCTTCAGCATGATATCAGGTCACCAATCAACAACTAAAATTAATACTGAAGAAATACGCTCTTTTGATTTTGAAAGAGAAATTGGAATTATTCCTTTGGCCATTCCTCTTCTTTCAGGTCCTGGGGCCATTTCTACTTCTATCATTCACGCTAAACATTTTACGACTTCTGCTCATTGGATCATTGCTTTTGTAATGGTTGTCTTGATTGGTTTATTTATTAAAATTATTTTAAGCTATGCGGAAAAAATCGGTGAACGTTTAGGTCAAATTGGACTAAACGTTATGACTCGAATCATGGGCCTTATTCTGCTTTCCATGTCTATTGAAATGATCGCCAATGGTATTAAGGAAATCCTCCCTGCCCTTAAGGGTGCACTTTAAAAAATGAAATCCCTTAAATTCTAAAATTTTTAGGTGTATAATAAACTTCGTTAAGTCGATTTTTAAGACAAGGAGTTTTACATGGCAAATCAAGGCCAATTTTTCACTGATGGTGATGTTGTTGCGAGAGAGAATTCAGCTTTCATGACGAAGGTGTATCAATGGATGAGTATTGGTGTGCTTTTAACTGGAGTGATTGCTGCTCTTATTGGGACAAATGAACAATTAATCCAGACGATTCTTTTGAATAAAGTTCTATTTTGGGTGGTCATTATCGCTCAGTTTGGTTTAGTTATAGCGATAAGTGGATTTATTAAGCGCATGAATGTCATGACGGCCACGGCCCTCTTTCTGCTTTATTCTGCTCTTACTGGTGTTACTTTTTCTGTTATTTTTGCCCTCTATACTATGGCCAGTATTCAATCGGCCTTTTTTACAACGGCCATTGGATTTGGCGGCCTTACTGCTTTTGGTTATATGACTAAAAAAGATCTGGGTCCTGTGGGATCATTCTGTGCCATGGGACTTTTTGGAATGATTGGGTACTCACTGCTTGCTATGTTTTTTCCTTCGATGATGGGTGGGGCCGCAGGTCTTGTTTATAGCCTTGTTGGTCTGATCATCTTCGCAGGCCTTACTGCTTATGATACTCAAAAAATAAAAATGCTGGGAAGACAAGCGGCCTCTGAAGATGACAGAGGAAGAGCGACGATTTTAGGTGCACTTACTTTGTATCTAGATTTTATTAATCTTTTTATGATGATCTTGCGCTTAACGGGTGATCGTAGAAAATAATAGTTTTGTTAAATAACCAAGTATAAAGCATATGAGTAAAATTGATTTTACCGCACTAGATGATGCCCTTAAAACTTTTGAAGATGCTATTAAATCACCTCCTAAGTCTGAATTAGAACGCGACGGGGTGATCCAGCGTTTTGAATACACGTTCGAGTTATGCTGGAAGTGGTTTTAAGTATTAAAAACGGGTAGCCTCAAATAGGGTCATGAACACTTTTATAAACTATGTATTACTATAAAGCCAAAATACAGAGCCTTCAATTCACCCGAAAGCTGTTTAATCGCCTCTATCACTGGAGCAATCAACATTGTATATGCATGTCTATAGCCTAAATTAGAGCACCAATATTAAAACTTATCAATGCTTGGGGACGCCCTTTTAATACAAGGAACGCCTAACGTCTGCTTATTATCATTTTTTTGGGGGATTTTTTTAACCAATACTGGGTTATAAAAAATGGTCCTCTTATTTAAACATTAAACAGCTAAGACACCACAACTCCCCTAAACTGCACCCAAGGATATTTCTCAGTTCCAAAATTGATCGTTTCCCTAGAAACAGCTGCCACATTATTCATGAGTAATGAAAAATTTCCCGAAATCATCACCTCTGAGACTGGAAAAAGGATTTCTCCATTTTCGATATAATATGAATTTTTAGCAATTCCTGAAAAATCACCATTTTCAGAAGGCCTCCCCCCTGAAAATCGTCCAACCAAAAGTCCTTTTTTAATTGATTTAATCATCTCTGAAAACTTAGTTACTCCGGGCTCAACAATGAGGTGAGTTCCAGTAGATAAACTTCTTTTTAACTGTAACTTGCGGGCACCATAATCATTTAAGATGTAATTTCTCAGAATGCCATTCTCAAGATAAACCTCATCACGAACCAAGCTTCCTTCGGCACTCCAGAATTGTTTGTGCGCAAACTCATTAGCTTGTGGGGCCGACCTTACAGTTAATAGATCAGAAGCGACTTTTTCATCAAGTCTATTTTGCAAAAAACTTTGCTTCTTTAACAATTTATCTGTTTCAATATAACTTAAAAAAGAACTGAGAAAATCCCCCAGACAAGAGGGAGTCAGCACAATCTCACCCGCAAATTTATGTGGAATCTTTTTCACGTTAATTTGTTCCCCCGACTCTCTTAACAAATCACGCAATCCTGAAGTTTCCATCAAAGGAGTAGAATCTTTATTTTTTACAAAAGAAGCGTAGTTAAACGATGAAGACTTTTTGCCGTCTTTTGAAGTAAACATGACAAACCCTTCATAGTTTGTTTGATGAGAAGTTAGAAAAGTCCCAGAAGAACTCAGTAAGACTTTTTGTTCATTTTTAAATTTAAGAACAGTAGACTCTATAATTGTTTTGGGGAATAATCGATTTGACTCTTCTAAAAATTCGGATAACAAATGATTCATCCAATCTGAATCTTGCACTTCAATTTCATTTATAAAATCATGCTTTCCCTGATTTTCTACCAAAACATTAGCCTCATCGGCAATGGATGCATGGGCCATTTCCATTGATTTAGAGACGAGAGTACTTAAATCACGTTCCCCAAATTGATTATTAGTGCTCACTCCTACTCGATGATCCACAAAAACTTTTGAACTGATCGATTGATCTAGTGTTGAGCGAATCAGATT
>JAGOVS010000175.1 GCA_018060625.1 Bacteriovorax sp.
TTTTCGTTTAAAAACCAAAAAAGAAGTATCAAAGTGGGCGATAGCCCGTCCTTGTCTTAAAAAGGGCGTCCCCGGTTTCGAATTAGTTTTTAAAACATTAGTCTAATTGGTCCTAGACCCTTTCCTCTCTTTCTTCGAGCTGATCTCTGTCCACTAAATTCAATTGTCTGTGAAACTCGCAACTCACTATCAAAAACGGAGCTACCGTAATTTTGTCCACCAACTGTTTCAAATGAAACTTCTGGATTTTTCCATGCATTTCCTTGAGCTGCCAATTTCTCTGAAACATCATTAATAGTTTTATCACTTAAGACTTCTGGATGTTTTACCTGAAGACATTTTAAGATATCGTTTGGCTCTTTTGGAGTTGGGCATTTGATTTCAGTATCAGCAAAGATGCTAACAGAGAAAGAACATATGAAAAACGACAATACGATCCGAGTACAACACACAGTTTTACGTTTTGTTAAAAACATAACAAATCTCCAATGCAAAAATACTTAATTAAAAAAATTTAAATAAAGTTAAAGCAAGGAGGCTTAGGATCAAAATTAATAAATGGGGATTTATAGCTAGAAATGTAACTGAAATTTGAAGCAATCTGTGTCGTTATTAAAAAGTTAATTTCATCAGTTGTTGATGAAAGAAGTACTTCATTACAAGAAATGCATTTGCTACAGCGATCCTGATGTGATTCCGCCATATTGGTTTTTTTATTTTGCTCTTTCTTTTCAGCTAAAGCTGAACTCGTTTTTTGATTTTTCTCTGAGACACTTAGAGTTGATATGTTCGATTGAACATTCGTATTTATCTCACATGAATATAGCGAGCTAGATATTAGCTGTAGAATCGCTATAAAAATTAAAACAAACACATTTTTCATAGCCAGTGTTTATCATCAATGCATAACGAAATCAAGCAAAAATCTTCAGCTAATAGATGGATTTAAAAGAGATTATTTGCGTGAGGTTGGTAATAACATTGGCATTCCCCACTTCGATGATTGAGACTCTTTTAAAACTTTCAGTTGAGCAATCCGCATCTCTTTGACTACTTTAGGAAGTTGTCCAGTTAATGCTGCCGTAATTGCCAGTGTTAAAGATAATTTAATCAAACCGTCGATGTTCATTTGGTTTTTCCTTTTAAGTTTTTATGACTTTTTAAATCGCACTCTTGGCGATCGATAATTCTTTTTATGATTTCGTTAGTCCATTTTTTACCAGTTCGTGTAGTTATTCCTTTGTCGTTAAGCTTTCCAGCTATCCCCCTATAGCTTTCTCCTACTTGCCAGTAGCGATGAATATTAAGAACAATTTTGTATTCTTTAGGATCTGGAACAAGCCTACCTTCAAGATAAGCATATCCATAAGGAACTGGTCCTCCCTTCATCGGACATTGTCTTTTTAATGGAATTTTGTTGGCAATTTTATTCTTACGGCCTGGCAATCCAGTAGAAGTTAAAACATTTTGGATAGATGTTCTTGCGAATCCAGTCTGCCTTTCTATCTCTCTTAATGAGATGCCTTGCTGATATAATGGAAAGCAAACCGAATAAATGTTGTCTTTACTTTTAGGAAGAAAGTGAATAAAATCATGATACTTACAAGGTAGTTTTTTCTGTGCGCCTGTTGTTGGCACAGGTCTACCATTTTTTCCCATATATTTTATTGAAAACTTTTTTAGATTCTTAGAATCTAAGTTCACTATTCAAATTTTAGTCCATCTGAGCTTAAGATTGGTTAATCTCCGGCTCAACAAGTTGAGCAAGCTTAATAAGCGACTCTTGCCAACCGAGGTAGCACATTTCAGTTGGAATCATTTCCGGAATCCCTTCCTGTTTTATGGTGATTTCTGTCCCACAGAGAACTTCCCTAAAAGCAACAGTCACAGTCATTTCTCCAGGAAGATTAGGATCGTCAAACTTATCAGTGATAACTAAAAGTTCGTTTGGCTTAATCAATTTAAAAGTTCCTCCCCAGGAGTGCTTTTGCTCATTAGTAAAATTAGTGAAAGACATTTTGTAATTTCCGCCCTCTTTAAAATCAAAAGAGTGAACTGTGCAGATAAATCCAAACGGCGGAAGCCATACTGCTTTTGCCTGAGGATCGCTAAATGCTCGAAAAACGCGGGCAACGGGGGCCTTAAGTACGCGATGAATGTTTATTGTGTTCGCCATCTAATACTCCTTTAATTTCTTTTTGATTCAACTATTGTTTTTAACTTTTCTAATCCTCTTTCAAATTGATCCCCAATTATTTTATCGAGATTTATCACTTGGGATAAAACTCTTGGAACAAAAGACTCCTCATAAAGTGACCAGGTAAATAGTGTTGCTAAACCTTTTTCTTCCAGAAGATATTCTCCACGATTAGTTCCTTTCATCGGTTTTACAAATTCAAGACGTACCGTGACCTTTTTTTGCATTTCGCTTTCGATAATAGTCGCCTGACCTTTTCCAGTATTGGAATTTCCATCCCAGGCGGACTGGGCTCCAATACCTTCAGAGGGACCGGAATAAGTCATTTTTAAAGTAGGATCATCCATAGTGAATGGATTCCATTCTTGCATTGTCTGTGGATTATTTGCGTATGGAAAAATTTCTGCGGGAGTTGCATTGATTAAAATTGATCGGGTGACCCTATATGACTTAGGTGCTCGAATTAAGAGAACAATGACTACAAAAATAATGATGACAATGAGTGAGAGTGAAATTTTTAAGATCATGGAAAATCCCTTGCTATTTTTTTTTAGAATTTTGAAAAAGTAGTTGTATATATTTTTCAAGATGATCAATACTATCACTTGCAAAATTTACATTGCCTCCGGCCTTAGCGATAATAAAAGAACCTTGAATGACGGCCTGGGTATGCAAGGCAAGACTTTGTGGAGTCCATCGTGCCTTAGGAGTGTATAACTTTTTTGCCTCACTTATATCTTTTGCCAGCGTTTCTGCATGCTGAAAAATTGATTCAAAACAGGCATTATTAATTTCCGGATGTTTTGCATACACTTCCTGGGCCATTGTTCCTACGAGGCAAGTGAATTCCGGTAAATCTCCCCGCAATATTTCTTTTCTAAAGCGAACGTACCCCAATACTCTATCAAGTGGGTCTTTTTTAAGATGAAATGGTGCAGATTTAAAAAACTCAGAAGTTACGACAGACCATCGATGCGCGGCCGCGACAGCTAACTCTTCTTTAGAAGTAAAGTTGTGAAAAAAAGTCCCCTTACTCACCCCTGCATTTTCGCAAAGATCATCGACTGTTGTGGAAGTGTATCCGTTAGTACGAATGAGTTTTGTAGCTGCTTGAAGCAGAAGTTCACGAGATGGTATTTTCTTTAGGTTTTTTATTGGCCGTGCCATGAAACATAATATACCAACTAGTTGGTATATTAGCAACTAGCTCTTTTGCATTCCTAAGCGCAAGGCCGAATTGGCCCCTCAATTGCTCATTATTAACTTATGATGAAGCGTTTATATGTTTTCCTTATTTTAGCTCTTGGTGCTCTATTGCCAGGTGTTGTTTTTGCAAGTGACTGTCAAAAGATTGTACAGGCAATTATAAACCATTCCCCATTACCTGAATTCGATATAGGCACTATTCAAAAAAAATTTGAAAAATTTTATCTCTTTTCCAACAGAGAAATCTACCCCTCACGATCAATTGCCCATCCAAATATCTTTGGAGTTAACATCGTTGATGTGTATTATTCTGAATCCTATAAGTACACTGTTCAAATACATTCTTTTGAAGAAACTCATCCATTTAATGAAAAAAAGAAAAATGGCTTTTATCGGGAATATTTTGATCAAGTTGAAGAAAATATAGATTTTGTCTTATCAAATTATGCCAAAAGGCGGGATTGGTCTGAGGAATTTTTAAAAGAAGTAAGGCTCCAGGCCATTAACGATGCCGACCGTACAAGCTACATAGTCGTAAAAAAACACACCCATGAATACAGTGACCAGATATGGGCCACGATAAAAATCATTCGCTCGAAAGAAAATAATCCTTATGAAGAAATTCTTCCTGTCGAAAAAGCTTTAAATATAAGGCTACCTTTCAACAACGGATTCAAGTTTGAGCCTGGAAATTTTGTTGTTGAAAAAGATCATTATAAAGAAGGAATGGCCCAACTTCTGATTCATTTGTCTAGGTTTGCTAAAAAAATATTGAATGAAAATCCTCAAATTAATAATCGCGAAGATTTATTTTATACCTACGCTGATCGAAAGTCCTCCAAGATGTATAAAAGCCTGGGATTTAAAGCCGCTAAAGGATTTGAAGATGCTATTGTTAAAGATGGTCAAGATTGGTGGGTTTTAAGTATAAGTGGAAATGATCTGGCCAATCTTCCAGAGCGAATAAAAAATTCTAGAAACGTATGGACAGACAAGGATGAAGAAATATTTAAAGAGTTAACACATCTCTTTGATTCTATTTCGGCAGATGCATTGGTGGAGAGAAGTATCTTATCAAACTCAATTGAGTCTAAGTTAAATAAAAGGCCAGACGTCGTCATCATTTCGCAAGCTGAACCACATCTAAATCGAGGAACTGAAGTTCAAAAACTTGGGATCACATTTGATAAATTTGGTGATGACGGAGATATGAAATTGCCAATTCCAACAAAACTACTTCCCCTGAAAGAAGGAAGTAGAATAAATTTTAGATTAAAAGAAATGAGGGCCATTTACAAAAAGGGAACGCTCTTTTTTGATTATGATCAAAGAGGTGAAAAGGTTCATTTTGAATTAACAATAGATTCTAGCTTAAGATATCCAAAAAAATTAATCTTTTATAAAGTGCTCTATGGTGAGACTAAAATTTCATTTATTGCTGATTTTAATTAAAATTTAAAGTCTAGGATATATCTATTCAACTACTTGGAAGGTGTAATAAATTTACACACCGTTAATTAAAATTTACATATTGTAAATATATGATAAACCTGCTTCAACTAAACAAGGGAGCATCAATATGAATACATTCTTTGCAACATTTTTAACTTTCTCACTTTCAATTGCAGCAAATGCTACCGACTATTCTAACTCTGCAGGCTGCACAGCTGAAGTTGATCAGCGTGCAAACGGAGTTCAGATTTATCTCCATGCCAGAAATGGACAACAAGCATTTTTGGGATTTTTAAACAATCTAAGCTCTGGAGATATACAGGCATTTTGTTCACCTGCAAGAGTTCATGCCCAAGGTCAAACTATTACTCTAGAATGCGAAAAATCAAACTCCGGCTCAAACTATCAAACTAGAGGTTACGCAGTCATTGAATTTCAAAAAGACATGAAAACCCTAAAAAGTGTAAAAGTTAAAGGTGAAGTTCAACAATTGTTTGGGTGGAAGGTTGATACAAACATAACTTGCGAAAACTTACGATAGTCAGAACGAGAGTATTTATTATTAGCTAAAAAGGAAAATATCATGAACAAACTTACTACTTTAATTA
>JAGOVS010000034.1 GCA_018060625.1 Bacteriovorax sp.
AGAACATCACCTAGGAGTTGTTTTTTCTTTTCTATGGCCATTACTATCCTCTTTTTCAACTTCGGAGCTTTACTATCTTAATCCTTATTTATATTTTGGCATAATTTCTTGAAATGAGAGTCTTTTTTTGATCATAAAGGAGAGATTTCACCCTGAATACGCCCATTGCTTGTGGCGATGGCGATGCTCGCCTGTTTTTGTAAGGTTTTTTGGCCTTATAATTGTATTCAGATTAAGTATGTTTAAATCTAAGCCTCATTTTTCATACTTGCCTCTGCGATTCTTTTACAGATGTCTAAATTTTAGCCGATTTTTTTTCGTTTTTCTTATTATGGCTTCTTTTATGATTTCATGTGGTAAAAAGAGGGGCAATAAAGCAGATAGTCTCATTCATGTTAAGCAGGTTTCACTGATGTTGGCAGAGGGGCAGTGCTTAGAGAAACCCAATCAAAATTCAACCCTTGCAAATGAAATTGAAAGTCTCTTTTTGGAAGAGAAGATGAGATATCCTCATCATTTTTTCTTTATTTCACCTCCTCATTACAGCGATAAATCCCCATTGATTTTAAGCATGAAAAAAATGGAGGAGACTTTTAAGTTACTTAAAAATGATTCATTTCTCAATCTAAGGGCCCAGGATCTTTATGGTCTTTACATTGAGAGTCGTCGATATGAGGATCAAAAGTGTCAATTTAAACAGCTAGCAGAAAAGAAGAAGAATGATATTCGACCTCGACTTAATTTATCTCAATCTTGTTACGAAAAATATCAGAGCGAGATTTGTCCAGATCAAGAATATGGCGAAATGTCCCCGGAGAGAGAAAAATGGGTTAGAGATAATGCTGTAGCTTTATGCCAATCTTTCTCCAAGAAAATTAATTGTGAAGCAGAGTACAGTCTTCATTTATTAAAGAACACCGTAGGGGAAATGATAAAAAAATATTCTCAACGTTTTCATAATGAACGATACCTCCCATTATTTAAGTTAAATCCAAATCACTTAAAATTTCATTGCCATATCAAAAATGATAAAACTGTTATGACGATTAAGATTCTAATGGGAACTTACGAGCGTGAATTTCTTGAAAATGTTTTGCAATATGTAGAAAATGTATGGAGAAATAAAAAAATTTCGATAAAATTTGAATTAGTTGAAAGTTATTCAAGCGATGTTGTGATGATTCTTCCTTCATTAAAAGGCACCTCTTACGTTCCCGAAAGCAATAATCGATTAATTTATTTGAGTACCGCTCAGGATATAATGACCACAAAGCGAATTTTGGCCCATGAATTTGGGCATGTGTTAGGATTTCCTGATTGTTATATAGAGTTTTTTGATTATTCTAAAAAAGAATTAATCTATTATGAAATTTCAAAGGAAACACGCAATATTATGTGCTCTCTTAAAGAAGATACTCAGGTTGATGAGCCCTACTTCTCTCAGTTAATAGAGAATTCTTGCCTCTTTAATTAAAAATGAGTGATAATAAAGCACTATGATGAATCAAGATCACAATGATGAGTATGAAGATGAGGGTGGAGCTTCTACTATCACCAGGCCAAAAATAGAATTACCCAAAAAATATAAGGTCCTTTTGCATAATGACGATTATACGACTATGGAGTTTGTCATTTTCATCCTCCAGAGTGTTTTTCACAAAACCTTAGATGAAGCAGAAGAAATCATGTTGGAAGTACATCAAAAAGGCATTGGTCTTTGTGGGATTTACACTTATGAGATAGCAGAAAGTAAGGCGAAAAAAGTAGAGCGCTTGGCCCTTGAGCACTCACATCCTTTAATGTGCTCTATTGGGCCGGAATAAAGAGTCAATGTATGCAAAGTAAACGATTAGAACAAATTATTAATATTGCGGTTGTTAAAGCGTGTGAGCTTCAACATGAGTATCTAACCCTAGAGGTGATCTTTTTCTCAATGCTATCAGATTTAGAGGTTCGTGGGATTTTGGAGCATTGTGGGGCCGATTTGACTAAAATGGAAGAGGAGCTTAATCGTTTTTTGAACGAAAAAGATCATTTTAGTTTGCTGGGCAAAGAAGATATTAAAGCCCTTGCTGAAAAGCAATTTGTCGATGAAACCTTGAGGAAGGTTGCTAGAGAAAATGGCATTTTATACCAACCAGAGATATCTCTTACTCTTCAAAGAGTCATTCAAAGAGCGGCGATGCACGTTCAATCTTCAGGTAAAAAGGATATTCTAGGAGTGAACCTACTTGTTGCTCTTTTTAATGAGCAGGAGAGTTTCGTCAATTATCTTTTAGTCAGTCATGGGGTTGAAAAATTTGACGTTGTAAAGCTAATCGCCCATGGCATAGATAAATCGGTCAATTCAGAGACGGGGATACATGAGGAAATTCGCAATGAGTTAGGGAGAGGTCAGGAAGGGGATAAGGGAAACGCTAAAAAAAGTGCATTAGAAGAATATTGTTTAAATCTCAACTTGGAAGTAGAGAAAAATCGAATTGATCCTATTATTGGCCGAACAGATGAAATTGAAAGGGTGGCCCAAATTTTAGGTCGACGAAGAAAAAATAATCCTCTTTTGGTTGGAGAAGCAGGCGTTGGAAAAACGGCCATAGCTGAAGGGCTTGCTTACCGAATAGTTAAGGGAGAAGTACCTGATTTATTAAAAAATGTAACAATTTTTAGTCTTGATCTTGCAAGTCTCTTGGCCGGAACAAAATATCGAGGAGATTTTGAACAAAGATTAAAGAATGTGATGAGAGAAATGACTACCTATAATGATGAGGGAAAGGGGGAGGCAGTTCTTTTTATCGATGAAATTCATACTTTGATGGGGGCGGGAGCAACTAGTGGATCTTCAATGGATGCCTCCAATTTATTAAAGCCGGCCCTGAGTTCCGGAAGCCTTCGGTGTATCGGAAGTACAACTTACGAGGAGTATCGAAAGCACATTGAAAAAGATTCGGCCTTTAACCGCCGTATGCAGAAAGTCGATGTCAACGAACCGACACTTGAAGACACTTATAAAATTTTGTTGGGTTTGCGATCTAAATTCGAAGAGCATCACCAGGTAAAATACTCAAACTCAATTGTGAAGTTGATTGTTGATCTAGGTAAAAAGCATATTAATGACAGAAAAAATCCGGATAAATCTATCGATATAATGGACGAAGTGGGAGCGATGATTCGGATCATGCCAGAGTCCAAGAGGCATTTAAATGTCACTAAAAGAGATATTGAGACGATTGTAGCTGCCATGGCCAAGATCCCCAAAATGTCTGTCCATAGCGATGAGAGAGAGAAGTTAAAAAATTTGAAATCCAACTTATTGCTCCATATTTTTGGTCAGGAAGGGGCCGTCGAAAAAGTTGGCGATGCTATTTTGCTTTCAAGATCAGGTTTGGGACATGAACATAAACCGATTGGCTCATTCTTATTCACTGGACCTACTGGGGTGGGAAAAACTGAGCTGGCCAGGCAACTTGCCTTGGAGTTGGGTGTTCATTTGGAACGATTTGACATGTCGGAATATATGGAGAAACATGCAGTGGCTAAATTAATTGGCGCTCCTCCTGGATATGTTGGGCATGAAGGAGGGGGATTACTTACTGATGTGATAAAAAAGCATCCTCATGCCGTTTTATTATTGGATGAAATAGAGAAAGCTCACCCGGATATCTTCAATCTTTTACTGCAGATTATGGATCATGGGACTTTGACGGATTCTCATGGACGCTCTAGCGATTTTCGCAATGTCATCCTAATTATGACATCAAATGCTGGCGCCAAAGAGATGGAGTCAGGTTCAATAGGTATTCATAAAGAGGCCAATTCTCAGACTTTTAAGCGAGATCAATCCATCAAAAACTTTTTCACACCTGAATTTAGAAATAGATTGGACGCCATTGTTCACTTTAATAAACTTGGTGACAACCAAATCTTAAAAATTGTCGATAAATTCATCATTCAACTCGAAACCTTGCTTGCCGGAAAGAATGTTGAGCTTAGAATTGATGAATCTGCTCGAATTCACCTGGCCCATATCGGTTTTGATCCTCAAATGGGTGCAAGACCACTTGCTCGAATCATCGATAATGAGATCAAGAAGCCTCTTTCGCATGAAATTCTTTTTGGAAAACTCGAAAAAGGTGGAGTCGTTGTTGTTTCATTTGATGAAATTCACCACAAAATTGCCTTCAACTTCCCCAATTAGGCATTTTTTTACCTCTAAAGCATCTTTTTGAAGTTATGAGTCCCTTTTTTTTTTGGGGGGTCTCAAGCTTACGTTGAATTTTTTTTAAATCACATTTTGAATTGTGGAAAACGAATGAAATGTCGATGAATAAAGCATTTCATGCATTCCAAGAGAGAGGTTGTGAGCCTTAAAGGAGGTCTGTAACTGCCTTTCATGAAAAAAAAAGTTAAAGGAATTAAAAAAAAATACGAAAAATAAATCAAAGATGTAATTTTTTGTTTGCACGAAAATAAAAAAATGTTTATTCTTAAAAAAAGAATAAAAACTTTTGGAGGAATTTATGGCTGTTAAGAAAGCAACAAAGAAAGCTGCAAAGAAAGTAGCTAAGAAAGCAACGAAGAAAGTAGCTGTTAAAAAAGCTACTAAGAAAGTAGCTAAAAAAGCTACAAAAAAAGTAGCTAAAAAAGCTACTAAAAAAGCTGCTAAGAAAGCTTAATTTATTAAGCGACCTAGTTAAAAAAGGGACCTTCGGGTCCCTTTTTTATTTGTAAAACTTCCAAATCCTACCAATCGATTTACATCCTGTTCTTTGCTTGCTAACTTGCCCCCACATTCATTAACAGTAGGCTTTAAGGCTTTTTAACAGGGTAATCTTATGGCAACAGGTCTAGGTACTCGAGGCAGTGGTCCTCGCGAAAAAACAATCATTGATCCATTAACAGGTGAGAAAACAGTCGTCATGGGAGACTTGGTTTTTCCTCCACGCAAGGTTTGGATGAAAACCTTTGGCTGTCAGATGAACTATCACGATTCTGACCGGATTGCGGCCCATCTCCAGGACCTCAATTTCAGTGTTACATCCGAATTAGATGAAGCCGATTTGGTGCTCTTTAATACTTGTGCTGTTCGAGATCTCTCTAATAACAAGTTTTATTCTCAATTAGGTGAAATGAAGCACGCTAAAAAGAAAAAAAATGGTCTAGTGGTTGGGATTGGCGGTTGCGTGGCCCAAACAGAAGGTAAGGAGCTCGTTAAGAAGTACAAGCACCTCGATTTTGCCTTTGGGACAGATGTTATTGATACAATCAATGATATGGTGTTCAGAGTCTATGCTGGAGATTCAAAATTTACGATTAATTCTTGGGACAGAAGTGAGAACTTTTCGATTGAGACCAAAGTAAGTGGAGACTCCCCACAGGCCTTCGTTAATATCATTAAAGGATGCAATAAATATTGTACCTATTGTATCGTTCCCTATACTCGAGGCAAGGAGCGCTCTCGACTTATGGCCGAAGTCGTAGAGGATGTGACAAAACTGGTGAAGTACCAAGGAGTGCAGGAAGTCACATTGTTGGGTCAAAACGTTAATTCCTATGGAAAAGAAAATGGTGAGTCGCTTGCTCAGTTAATTACTGAACTTGATAAGATTGATGGCCTTGAGATTATACGCTATACGACTTCTCATCCTTATGATGTCAGTGATGAGCTCATTGCAGTTCACGGATCTTCAAAAAAATTATCAAAGCATCTTCATTTACCTGTTCAGTCAGGCTCAGCAACAGTGCTTGAGAGAATGCATAGAGAATACACACCTGAACATTACTTGGGACTTTTGGCAAAATTGCGCGCGGCCCAGCCTGAAATCGTCTTATCGACTGATATTATCGCAGGATTTGTAAACGAAACAGATGAAGAACATAATGCAACATTGGATTTATTAGAGAAGGCGCAGTTCGATTTTATTTACTCGTACGTTTATTCAAAAAGAAATAAAACTCGTGCCGCGAATATGGAGGATTCATTAAGCGATGAAATTCGTGGAAAGCGTTTGCGGGAAATTCAGGCCCATCAATTAAAAATTCAAGATAAGATTCACCAAACCATGATTGGAAAGACTTACCGAGTTTTAGTAGATGATTTCGGAAACATGGGTGGATTGAAGAAATGGAAGGGACGTACAAACTGTAATAGAATTGTCCACTTTGTTCCCGAAAATGAGGAACTTGATTTTAAATGGCATTGGGTAGATGTATTAATCACTTCTGCCACAGCACTTTCATGCCAAGCAGAGCTTGTGCGTGATCTGGGTCGCAAGGCCCCTTCCTTGTTACAATAATTGAATCTTTAGAGGGGGGGAATTTCTTCCCCTCTCTGTTTTTGGAGCGCACAGTTGCTAATATAGGAGATAAGTCGAGGTCACTGTGCAAAATCTTAAACGATTCACTTCTCCATTAATCCTTTTTCTTCTTTATATACCTGTAGTGTGCAGTGCCGGGATTTACGAGTTAGATTTTGACTTTGGATATGATCGTCAAATTTACGGAACTTCTAGACAGAATTCTGTGATAAGTCGCAATTATTCGGTGGGATTTTCAAGTTATCTTTTTGATCTTACCGCTCTTGATTTCAACCTCGCAAACTCTCAGGATATTACGTCTGAAA
Source organism: Bacteriovorax sp. (assembly GCA_018060625.1). GTDB lineage: Bacteria > Bdellovibrionota > Bacteriovoracia > Bacteriovoracales > Bacteriovoracaceae > Bacteriovorax. The sequence continues at coordinate 6,620 of JAGOVS010000034.1, forward strand.
ATGATCGTTATACAGTGGCCACGGGATATGATGTCGTTGCCCATCAAAATAGAGTGAAAACAAATGTCTACGGAGTTGGAATTAAGCAGATGCTTGCAGGAAGAGGTTCAAGAATAATTCCTGTGATAAGTGTAGGGTATGCGCGTGAATTTGTAACATCCTCGGGGGATATTACAGTTGAAAACACTTCAAGCCTTGCAAGGTCCATGGTCAACTTGAAAGAAACTAAGCAGCGCTATAATTCGGTTTTTGGAGCATTTAGTTTGCAGTTAAAGCTCACTGACCGCTTTTCTTTGAAGGGAACTGTTAAGACTATTTTTCCGGCCTTTGAATTTAATAAGGCCCGAGACAATGTTAAATATTCTGCCGGATTCTCATGGATTTTTTAAAATTTTTGTTCTTGGCCCTTTTGTTTGTTGGTTGTGCCAAATTTGAGTATCTCTACGAGCAAAGTGTGGGGCAAATATCATTACAATCACGAGCAAAAGATAATCAAGAAGTATTAAAGAATGTCCGCGTTCCCAAAGATCAAAAAGAAAAAATTCAAAAAATACAGCAATTAAAAAAATACTTTTATCATTATTGGGGAAAAAAAGAGACTCCCATTTATTCCCAGACAACGATGTTGCAAAATAAAGCAGTGACTTATTTAGTTGTAGCTTCAAAGTATTCAGAGATAAAAGCAGTTGAAACCTGTTTTCCTGTTATGGGATGCTTCCCTTATTTAGGCTTCTTCAATTTGGCATCGGCCCGTGATTTTTCAAAAAAAATGGAAGCAGAAAACTATGTAACTTGGGTTCGCCCAGTCTATGCTTATTCAACTCTTGGTTATTTCACGGATACGATTTTGTCCTCTTTTTTTCATTATACTGATTATGAGCTGGCCGAGCTAATTTTCCATGAGCTCTTTCATACGATTTTTTTTGTTACTAACGAAGTGGAGCTCAATGAAAATCTAGCTAATTATTTTGCCAAAGAAATGATGGAAGAATATTTTAAAGAGACCAATCAACTCGATTATTTAAGAATTCAGCAGAAGGAAGAAATTGAGGATAAGACCATCCGTAGAGGGGTGGTAGCGCTTGCAATGGAGCTTCAAGATCTTTATAAGAATTTGCTTCCTAAGACGAAAGAGGAAGCAGAAGTTATTTTGAATGAATTTTTAGAAAAACGCTTTAGGCCTGAGATTCTTAAAAGGTGTCAGGGAAAAAATATTTCTCCCAAGAATTGTTTCCCCCTAGAGAGATCTTGGAATAATGCAAGCTTTGCAGCTTTTCTTACTTATGAAAAAAAATCTGATGATCTAGAGGGACTACAGAAAAAACTTGGGCTAGACTTAAAAAGTTACTATGAATGGATTCAAAAAAAGCATAGTGACTTTAAAAATCAGTCAGAGGTTTCCGATTTTTCGTTATACCTCTTTCGTTAGGGGGCCTTTGTGAAACATATTCTTTTTATAGATCCGCTTGAAAAACTTAATCCTAAAAAAGACAGCTCTTTGATGTTGGCCCAAACAATGAAAGTAGCTGGAATACCTGTGTTTTTGCTTTTTGAAGATGATTTTTATCTCAGTAACAAAAAGACTCCTGAATTTAAGCTTTATGATTTTAATGCTGAATTTTATGAAGATGGTTGTTACCTAAAATCCTTTGAAGTGGGGATTGCCAGTCAACAATCAGTTTTAAAGGAAGATGTCATTCATATGCGCATTGATCCTCCTTTTGATACGCGCTATTTACGCTACTTATGGATGCTTCGCTTTTATCAAGGAAAAGGCATTAGAGTCGTCAATTCTCCAGATGGTATTTTAAAATATAATGAAAAACTTCACGCTTATGCTCAAGCTTCTTCCTTGGCTTCCTTTGTGGGAAGTAGTAGCAGTGAGTTTTTACATTTTGCAGCGCTGATGCAAAAAGAAAATCATCAAGAATTAATTCTAAAACCACTAGATCTTTTTCAAGGGATGGGGGTGGAAAAAATCTCTCTTAGTAGAGCTGATCTCAAAGAAAAATTTGAAGAAAAGGTGAAAGAAAATCAAGGACCAGTTGTGGCCCAGCCCTTTTGTAAGGATGTCACTAATGGTGAAATTCGCTCTCTCTATTTTAAAGGAGTTGAGCTTGGTTCTATTTTAAAAATTCCTAAAAAAGGAGAGTTTCTCGCCAATATTGCTCAAGGGGCGGCCTTTCATGCAATCAATCTTTCTCCCAATGTGAAAGCTGAATGCGATCGCATTTGCGCTGAACTATTAGGAGATGGAGTGGATTGGGTGGCCTTCGATATCATGGGCGAGCATGTTTCAGAAATCAATATTACTTGCCCAGGACTACTGGTTGAAGTGAGCTTTGCTCATAAAAAAAATCTGGCCGCTGAACTATTAAGAATGCTTTAGTTTGCAGTAGATCCTGGTAGGTCATAGGTTTCATCTGTTGAGTATTGCAGATCGAAAGCGACGCATTCTGTAGGCGGTTTTTTCACTGTTACACTCTCTTTGACCAGGGGGATATCAGCATAGTCACAATAAAGTTTTTTACCACTTAAATTACAGCGAATATCGGCCTCAACTGTCATGACTTCTAAGATGAGTGGATCTGTTGTAACAGGTGGAGAAAAGCGCCAAACTTTTGAAGGAGTGTCTAAGCTTGAGGTCAAAGTGGCGATTTCTCCGCCTGTCGCATTTTTTTGACGAAGTCTTAATGTCACTCTTAGCTTTGTTGAATTATTCATAAGTGTAGAGCAAGGCTGACCAGCAACTGCTGGATTGAGAGGGGCGATGCTTGAATTGGCCTTTCGAGGAATAATTCTTATATTGAAGGAGCCATCTGTTACAAATTGTTGAGGAGAGACGCCCGTTCCCGTTGAGGTTAGTGAAGTAGAAGACCAATAAGGAGCTCCACTATCGATAGCAGTTTGAGTCGCCCCCATTACTTGAATCGTCGGAATATTTTTATAAAAACAGCGAGTCGCTCCATCGCGAATGACCCCGCATGACTCAGCATCAACGGCCGTGGTGGTTGTCGTTGTTGTCGTCGTACTCGTTGTCCCCGTTGTTGCAGGGCTCGTTGAAGAAGAGGAGCTATCCTTTGAATTTGTCGACTTCACCGAACACCCCTGAAGGCAAGCGGCCACAAATAAAACGAAGGATATTTTGAAATAATTCGTCATAACCAAAAACCTTTTTTAAAAGAAGATTCAAGCTTTTCTTGTAAACTAATCGACCTTTTTAGTAATTTTCTTGAAATTAATTATTTCTTTAGGGGGAAATGATTGCAAGTGTTTGAAATAACAATGTGTTGCCCAGTTGAATTCGTTTGAAGGAATAGGTACAATGATCTAAATGTAATCGAGGAATGATTATATTAAAGGGCCAATGAAAACCGAAGAACTAAAAAAATTCATCCAAAATTTAAGTCCAGATCTCTACAGCTTTGCTTATGTGTTGATTCCTGATGATTTGCAGGCTTCACAGTTGATGATTGATTGTGTGCAATCATTTTTAATTCAAAAGAAACCACTAATTGATCGGATGTCTCTTGGAAAAACCAAAATTGCCATGAATCTTTTGGATGAGACTCGTGATCATCTTTTTAAAATTGTGTTTGAACTTTCGAAAAAGAGATACCAACAACTAAAGATGAGTTTTTCAGATGTTGAGCAGAGTGGTGGATTTTTTTCTTTGGATTTTGATGAGAAGGCCGTTCTTTATTTAAAAGAGCGTGCCCAATTAGAACTTAATCAGATTGAATTCATTACCAACTATAATCAATCAGAGGTGCTGTCCTATCTCTATTCAGCTCGTATTAAGATGGCGAACCTCATGGCGAATCAAGAATATTTTCAAGAAGCACAGAGCGGGGGAATTTCCTAAGTGTCACAAGTATTTCATTCTAAAAAAAATCATACTCAGCATTGTATCCATACGAAGCATGTTTTTTCACTCTTAGATATTCCTAAGACGGAAGAGAGTTTTAAAAGACTAAGTAAGCATGTAGAAAGTTGCACCATATGCACTGAAGAGTTAAGAAAAATTCAACTTAAGGCCTTGGGCACAAAAGTATTTATCCCCAAAGCGGTAATGGGAAGAGATTTGCGCCAGTCTTTTGAACGTGAAGTTGGAGAGCTGTTTAATGTAATGAATTTAAATGATCGTCATCTCTTAAGACAAAATATGAAAAAAGGTTTTCGTTTTGTTGATAGTATGGGAGTTGATTTTTTGAAGAGCCTCACTTCTCCGATGATGATTAAAGCTTATTTTTTTGCTACAGCTCTTTTTATCGCTTTGAAGTATTATCTTTAGTTAATCTGAATCTGGTAATAAGTCGAAAATTGTTTTTTAGCCTTGATAAAGCTTTTTGGAGGATTTGGTAGATTTAATTGCTTTAGTGTTTCTTCAAAAAAATAATGAACATTGTCACTGTCTGAAGATTTTAAAATTTTAATTGTAACAATATTTCCTTTTTCATCATAATCAATTTTTCCAATGAGTAGATGCTTTTCTTCAAAATCTCTCTCTAGGCCAGGTCTGGTGAGAATAATTTTGTCATAACTTGCATAGAGTTTGGAGAGGTAACTTGCATAAGATCGTTTAAAAAAAGCATAGTAGGCCTTTTCATCAGAGTTAAGCTCGTCCTCTGAAACGCCTTCTGGGCGTTCGTAACGTATTTCAAAATTAGATATTTTCTGTGCCACAGGGTTAGCACTATCTACTGAAATATTTTTGTAGGCCTCTTGTTTTAAATTATTTTGCTCACTGTTTTGAGCAATTTTTTTCTCTTTTTTGGGATTGAAATAAAAATGACTTGCACTACTGTCACTTGAATTGAGATTGGTGGCCTTAAGAGAGTTAATTTGCTTTTGTAAAAGAGTGTCCTTTTTGACTAGATTTTTTGCCGTATCTGACTCATCACTTTTTGCTTTTGAATTTGGCGGAGGGAGAAGAGGAGCAAGGCTTCCTAGCGATAGACCGGGACTTTTAAGCCTCACTGGCCTTGGGCGCTCTACTATGTCAGGACGTAAGTAATCTTTTTTTTCCCCACCTTTTATACCAACTCGTTTAAGTCGGGAAACTTCATCAGGACGAATCAATTTGATATCTTCGAGTTTAATAGGATGAGATTTACTTAAAGACTTGAGATCATTATTACTAGGACCTAATTTGTGGTTTTTCACAAAAAAAAGAACAACCAAGTGAAATAAAATGGCCGTTATAAAGGAGATAGGAAAAGAGAATTTGAACTCTTTGTTTCTGATCATTTCAGTATGATACCTAAAGGCCTGTAAAAAACCCAGGAATTTTTGACCTATTGTTGACCCTGGCACTTACAAAGGTACACTTTAATAAGCACCTTTTCTCTTAAGAGAAAAAGCTTAAACTTTGCAAGGATTGCAAACCCATGTTTCAAATAACTCATTTATTAGAAAGTAAGAGAAATATCGCGGGATTATGTCTCCTGGTCGCACTCATTGGAATTACCTATGGTATCCAAGAAAATTCTATACGCATTAAGCGGCTATCGAATTTTGAAAGTGGAATGCAGACTTGTTTTTCAAGAGTTAATCAAACATACACGGCTAAAATGTTGGGGGACACCACTTCAGATTATCTCACGTCAAACTTTCAAAATCTAACAGAGGAGTGCTTTGCAGAGGGCATTTTAAATGTTGAAGATAGTTTTAAATCAGAGCTTGCTCAGGTTGCTAAAAAATTAAGTACCCTCGCTTCGAATGTGCATTGGTTTCACGAAGATATCCTTTCGCCTAACTCGACAAAGACGCTGGGGGGAGATGGAGAATCTAGAGATGTTGGGACGCGGTTTGAGAAAATTGAAACGACAAAAGACGAAATTTTAGAAGCAAGTGATAAGTACAAAGGTGAACTTGCGAATTCCCTTAATCAAAGTAAAACTTTTTTTTATCTAGCATCAACTCTTTTAGTTTTGGTGATGTTCTCGGAATATATGAGTACTATTCGACGTCGACTTTCAAATTTTGCGAGAGAAAAAGAAGCACAAGCTGAACTTATGGATAATGGGGGAGGTTCTAGTGTTAAGGTCGGAGAAATTATTCGTTTGGCCCTAGAGCAAAATGAACTGGTTAATTGCTCTAGACTGTTTGTGAATTATCATCTTGAGCAATCGTTGGATAAAAATACAAAAAACAAATCGAAACTATCGTTAGAAGAATTAGTAACTCCGATAGGAGGAAAATCTTTGTCACAACTTAATGAGAAAATTGATAAGATTTGGAATGATGATAATATTGGAGTCTCAGCTGATACGATAAGTTTAGAGAGGACAAAACTGGTGGATGTGAATTTAGAGCAAATGAGCTCGAATGTAATTGATCTTGTTGCTGAAAAATTATTTTCCTCAGGAATTCAAATGAGTCTTAATATTCCTGAAAATCTTATGGTGAGCTCAAGAGTCGAAGAGTTAGAGCAATCACTTTATCAATTAATCATTTTTGCAATTAATTCTAATGCTTCCGGAACAGGTGAAAAGCATATCTCACTTTCAGCTCAACGCTTAGGGGATATCGTTACATTTGATATGATTTATTCAGGATTGGGAATTGACCAAGACATTCTTAAGCAAAGAGCAGGATTATCAGATACATCAAAGCAGTTAGATATTGCCTTGCAAATTTCTCAAACATTGCTGGAAGAAGTGCAGGCAAAAATTCAGCTTGATAATAAACTTAACCAAAATGGAGAGGTTGTCGGTGGTCGAATTAAAATCATTTTCAAAGCTGCCACTTCTCAGGCAAAACTAGTCAATTTAAAAATTGGCAGCAAAAAAGAGATTCTTGCCTCAATAAATTCTTAAGTTAAGGGCTATTTTGAAATTTGAGTTCTAAGAATCGTAGAAATGAGATCTTCCGTTTCTTTCAAAAGATTTGATTTAGAAATTTTGATTTGTTCAACATTGTTTGTAACTTCTTCGAGCTCTGGAATTGAAGGAATTTTCAAGTTTAACAAAATGTCAGCGATTTTCACTCCAGTCGCTTGCTGGAGAATAAATTTGAGAAAGTGGTTCATTGTATTTGCAGAGTGAAGATGCACGATATCTTTATCATCTGACTTAAATTCTAAAATAGATTCTTCTCCCACATTTTTAATTTGAACAGAGGTCAGTGGGAGCTGAAGCTCCTGGTGAGTTTTGATTTTGTAATCAATATAAACATCAGGATTATTAGGATAAATCGCCTGTGTTTTAAGTTTCACCAAGGCTTCTGCAATATACGGATTATTGAAATTAAAAGAATTAGGCCTGTTGGATTCAAAATCTTCTAAGGTTGCTGTGACTTGGAGTTTAAAGTGAGAAAGTAAACCCAAGAGGTGCCAAGGGAATAGTTGGGCATTGGGACCAAAGGCCGCTTTAATTTTTTCAAATTGCGCCTGTAGTTCGTAGGGATGATGGGCCTTAAGTTCTCGGGCATCGTAATCGAGAAGAGCAAAGAGTTCTTTAATCTGAGATGGCATAACTTGAGTTTTGGCAAAAAAACTAGGAATAAGTAGAGATTTTAACTTTGCTTTCAATTTAGAAGGACCATCAGAGAGCTGAAGCTGAATAATTTGATGCCCTAAGATAGAAGTGAAAAATTCTCTAAATACATTAAGATTAATCACCTGGTTTTTTGGTATGAGTCCAAAATAATAAAAGAAGGCAGTTCCATATTGTTCGATTTTTGCCCTGTAGCTATCTGTCGTTGTTAATTCAATTTTAACATTCATTGCATCCGTTTGATCAATGATGAGAAGCAGGGGATACTGCTTTTCAGGACCAAATCTAAGCCCTAAAAGCTCTGAAGCGACACTCTTTTTTATTGAGCTATAATCATCTTGGGTAATTTGTTCAATATGAAAAAAGGTCTCAAGCGAGGTACAGGATTTCGTGAGATTTTTAAAGAAGCTTGGGTGTGGAAGATGCCCATTCTCTTTTGTTGAGACAGATGAAACAAGCTTACCTTCGATAATAGCATCTTGGTGAAATTCAAAACTTAGGTCACTTTCAATTTCATTAAGATAAATCGGAGTTGTCACCGAATTTTTATGTCGAGTGAAATGCTGAAGCTCTTCGACCAGTTTACTAAATTTATTAAAACGAGATAAAGTTCCCTTAAACTCAAAAGACAAACAAGATTCTTTAACTTTTTTATTTACTTCGAAAAAGTGCTTACTGATTCCTGGAGAAGTTCCTCTTTTTGTTAGAACGTAAATATAATGGGCTATTTCACCCTTACCTTTTAGTTCTTCTAGGTTAAAACAAGCTTCAAATTTAAAATCTTTTAGGAGTTGTTCGACTCTCTCGCTATGGCTTGGTACAAAAAGCTTTTGATTTGAAAAAACAAAAATCATTCCATCTTTTTTCAACAAACTTTTTTGTGATTGAATTTGCTGAATCAAGTAATGATGTGGGTTTGTTTTTGGAAGTTCAGTGACGTTTAAAATGATGCGATTAAAAAGAGTTTCATTATTAGCTGAAAGGTTTTCCAGATTAAAGAAGGAAACCTGAGAGCCCCCTGCTTCTTCTGGTGAATGATGGTATTTCTCTCTCATTATTTTACAAATAAAAGGAATAATCTCATATTTGTGCTCAACCGCGACCCTCGTTAAAAAGCTTAAAAATTGTAGCTCTTGGCAGATCTTCAGGAATTGTCCATCAATGAACTCAAGCCCTTCAAACTCAGGACAAATTAAGTTGTCCCATTGAGAAATCTTTATATTTGTTTCTTGGGCCAACCAATGAGAAAGGGCAAATGAGGAGATGTGATTTCCTGCAAAACGTGTGTTGATCGTTTTGGGAAGAATACAGAGCTTGTGGGGGTTGATGGTCTTAGGCAATGCTTTTGGGTAGAGCCAAGTCGGGATTTTGATTAATAATTCATTAACAAATTGCCCGAATGAAAGATGAGAGAGTGCATGAGAATAGTTTCGAATAGAATAGATTTGGTCATCTTTTGGTGTGGAGATGAGTTTAATAAGTTCAGTTAAAGTGATATTTTCAAAGGCTACTTTTAATTTTAAAAGCGAGTCTTTGTACTCACTAGAGGGGCGATACCAGCTGAATTGATTAATTTGTAGAGAGTCACAAAAAAGTTCAGTAGAGCTGTCTTTTTTGAAAATTCTTCCTAAAAAAGAAAGAGGGTTTAAGAGAATATCTTCAGTCACTGGGAGATGTTGCTCTTTAGAGAGGTCGAGAATGAATTTTATCCTAAAAAGGTAGATGGCCACGGCCCTGAAGCAGTGAATTTTGACAAAATCATCGAGGTGTTTTTTCAGAGGCGATGTCTCATCTTGGAGATGTAGCCAAAAATCATTCTGCTGACTCAGGAGAGTTTTATCTAATTTGGCATAGTCCGCGAAAAGAAGGAACTCGTTGTATGTCTGAAGCTTTAGCGATTTATTGCCAGCGCAAGATTTTTTGAAAAGCAAAAGTGCATCAATTGTCAGATTGCTTAGTGTATTTTTTATGACAATGGCCGAAGAGGTTATTAAGCCTTCGCCTCTCCACCCGGGAATAAAAAATTCAGATGGGTTAAACGTTGAATGAGCAAATGCACTCGCATTTGTGCTGCTTTCATCTAATGATGAAAGAGACAAAGCGCCCGCTGAGGTATTACCCCAGAAGTTTTGTTTGCTACTTCCGCTATGATCCAACTTTTAATCCTTAAAAAGACCAACTAAAACTATAAGTTTATTGAGGATAAAATTGTGACGTAGGCGATGGGCGAAGTCACTCTAAAAAATCATCTTTTTTTTCTTTTTTTTGACACAAGTCTTAGAAATTATTAAGTAATGATTATTCCCTAAAGATCTGCCCACGTGAGGTCGATAAGTTATGGAGTATGGTTGCAAAGTTGCCGACTTCCCGTGTCTAAATTAGGGGAATTTATGAGTGATATTTTTGATGAAGTTGATGAAATTTTGAAGGATGTTGATCTTGGCACCGATGACGCTGCAGCACTTGATGTTGAAAGTAATTTCAATGAAGCAGAGCTTCAAGATATCATGGCAGAGATAGAGAACTTAGAAAAAGAATTCGAAATGTCTCCAGCAGAAGCTTCTGCTGAAGCGGCCGATGTAGTACCTGCAGAGATCATTAACGAAATGCCCGATGAGGTCATCGCCACAGAAATAAGTGCTCAAGAAGAAATCGAGCAACCTGCACCTGTCGAAGAAGCGCCAGTTGAAAAAAAACTTAATTTACAAGATGAGATAGATCGAGAGCTTGAATTGTCTTTAGAGATGAATCAACTTCCACCAGTTGCTCCTTCAGCGGAAGTTTTCTCTTTTGAGAAGAAAGCGCCAGTAGTTCCGCCATCGCCAAGTTCTTCTGGTAAAATGAATTCAGAGATTTCATTTGAGGCCATAGGGCAAATGAATTTGAATTTGGGGTTTAAAATCGGAGATGAAAGTGCTCGCCTCTCTATAGATCCACTTCTTGGATTAGTCATTACCATGAATGGGGTTGAACTTTGTATTAACCAAGAAGAAGGTTGCAAGGTGACAATGGAAAATGGCGTGAAATTTACTATTCCTTTGACGTCTTCCGATTCAGCTCTTAAAAAGAAATCTGCTTAATCTTTTTTTAGGAGAGACCCATGAGTATCAAAATCCTCGGAGGATTTGCTCGAGGTCAATTTCTTTCAGTCCCCAAAGGTGATTTCATCCGGCCAACATCTGTCATGCTCAGACGCAGAGTGTATGATTATTTTCAACAATTAGATGGGGCCATCTTTGTCGATCTCTGTGCAGGATCAGGCGCCATGGGATTTGAAGCTTGGTCAAGAGGGGCCGATGTCGTTTATTTGAATGAAGTTAATCGGCATGTTTTAAAAACCCTGGAAGAGAATAGGGAAAATCTCTTGCTTAAGAACCACCATAAAAAAAATGGTCGCATCATCTGCAGCCATACACCGGCCGAAAAATTTATTAAACATTTTAGAGAGATCTATGAAAATTTTGATGAAGATCAAAAAAAGGAAACAATTATTTTTCTGGACCCGCCCTATTCATTAAAAGAGATCTATTTTAGTATTGTTAAAGCACTTACTGAAGAGACTTGGTATTTTGGTCAACTTTGGATTGAGTCAGACCCTAAGAAGGGGCTTTCGATCGCCACTTGGAGCGAGTATCAATTGATTCCTGCAAAAATTTTTGAGCAAGGTGAAAACTATATCTTCGTGACAATTTTTCCCCAATCTTAGAATTTAATGAAATAATAATTATAGTTAAGAAATGTTGGGAGTTAATAATGGAGCTGAGCTCACGTGTTAAGGGCATTGCTGAAAGTGTCACTTTGAAACTAAATTCTAAGGCCATGGAGCTTTCTGAAAGTGGTAAGCAAATCTATAATTTGACGGCCGGCCAACTTCCCTTTAGACCCCCTCAGAGTTTCATTGATGCCATTAGATCGGAGTTAGATTTTTTGAAATCATATCAATATAGCCCCGTGGGGGGATTTGTCGATTTGAGAAAAAAACTTATTGAGCATATAGAAAGTACGCGTGGGATTCACTTCTCTGGCCTGGATGAACCTTTTGATTGCGTGATCTCAAACGGAGCTAAGCATTCTATTTCTAATATTTTAGGAGCTATTATAAATCCAGGTGATGAGGTTATTGTCATTTCTCCTTTTTGGATTTCTTATCCAGAAATGATTAAATTTTGCCGAGGTATTCCTGTCGAAGTTAAATCATCTATTTTCGATGTTTTCACACCTCCTTTGACAGAACTTAAAAAGGCCATTACTAATAAGACAAAGGCCATTATCATTAATAGTCCAAATAATCCTGCTGGAATTCATTATTCAGACGAATGGATGCAGGAATTTGCAGAGCTTTTAATTGATCACCCACATGTATGTGTCATTAGTGATGAAATTTATTTTGAAGTCTGCTATTACGACCCAAGACCTACATACTTTTACCAAAAAAAGCCAGAACTCTTAAAACGCACAGTCATTGTCGATGGAATTTCGAAAGCCTTTGCGAGTACTGGACTTCGCATTGGTTACTGTGTAGCTCCAAAAAATATTTGCCAAGGAATTGAAAACCTTCAAGGTCAGCTTACTTCAAGTGCCAATTCATTAATTCAAAGAGCGATGATGAATTATGATTTTTCAAGTTCATCTCAATTCTTGATTCCCGTTAAAAATCATTTGCGAGATAATGCCAATATTATACGTGAAAAATTAAAAGACGCTCATTTAATGAAGTGCTGGTATCAGCCAGTGTCCGCTTTTTATTACATGATTGATTTCTCCCAAACTCCCGTCTTTGAGCGTTATGCTAAAAATCGTAAGGATAAAACTGATTATTCAGTTCAAATATGTGAGGATATTCTTCAGGAGTTAGGAGTCGTTATTGTGCCTGGTACTGATTTTGGAATGCCAAATTCAGCGCGCTTAAGTCTCGTTCTTCATAAAGAAGCTTTTACAGAGGCCATGGGGAAATTAGTGGACTTTTTAAGTGCTGGAACAAAATAATCCTTAAAGGCTCACTCAAGGGCCACTAGGGGGATTTTTCCCAGGATATCATACTCAAAGTTCTCTAGGCATAATAATAGCCAAGGGGATTTTTCATGTTTAGACCCATTCTTTTCGCTTTCTTATCTTTTTTACTTTTTTCCTGTGGGAAGAATGCAGAAGAAAAGACAGAAGATGCCATCTTAAGTGCCAATATTTCTTTAAGTAAGAGTGATTGCCAAGCGGCCATCACTACTTTGGAAGAAAATGGTAGAGTAAATAACAGTGCCGCCTATTTAAAAACACTTGCTTCTGCCTATGCTTGCAGGGCCGGTTATTCGACAACTGTTTTTTTTAGTGATGATCTCTCAAAAGCTGTGAGTCCTGCTCCTCTTGGGGGAACAGCAACTTTTTCAACTTCCCAAAAAACGTTTCAAAATCCGTTGCAAAATGATGCAAGCTTCATCGATTTACAGACGGCCATTGATATTCTGCTTTATGCAGGAGGGATATCTTCAACAACTGAACCCACAACGACCGAGAGGAAAAAATATTTTTCGACATTGGAGGTTGGGGATATTGATGCTCTTTTATTGTACATGGAGTTTGTACAATTAGGGCGCTTCTTCTATGTTTATGGAAACTCTAGCGCTCTTGGAGTAAAAGGTGGTGGTAATAGTGGAAATAATTGTTTAACAAGTTATTCTAATGCTCCAGCACCGGTTAAGGCCGCGCTGATTGCTTCAGGATTAACGTGTAATTCAATCAATTCTTCAAATGCCCAACTCGATGGAACTCTTACGGCCTCCACTCGTAAAACGAGATTGTGTCAGGGGGTTGTTTTGTTAAATGGGGTTTTGGCCCTCTTGCCCAGTCTTGTAAGCTCCGTACTTCCAGCTTCACAACAGGATGCTGCCAATACGGCCCTTGATTCAGTCACAACAGCAAAGGCACTTCTTGTTACACTTGATCCGTCGATTGGACAAGTTCTTACCACTCAAAGTCAGGCAGCCTGTGAAGATGACTCAATTGTCTCTGTTTCAAGTCTAGAGTCCTATTATGCAGGATTATTTGAGAGCGTGTTTGAATGAAAATCCATTTTTTTCTATTCATCATGCTGATAACTTTTGATTGTTTTTCAAAAGAATTTTCCTACTTGGCAAGAAGCCCGCGGGCCCTATTGATGGGAGATGCCTATACGGCCATTGCTGATGATGAGTATACCTTGTTTTATAATCCTGCTATTTTAGGAAGAAATAAAGGGGTGAGTTTCACACCAATAAATCCATCTCTTGGTCTCACAAATCTTTACGCCGATCAGGATCGTTTGAAAAATTTTCCATCAAGTGATGCTCCTGCAATTGCTAAGAAGATTATGGATTTTCCAATCTATGTTCAAGCTTCTGCATTCCCAACATTGAAGATGGGACAATTTGGTTTCACGATGTTTTTGAATAATAAGACCAGTATGGTTTTACGAAATGCCATACACCCAATGCTTGACGTTGATTATAGTTATGATCGAGGATTTATTACAGGTTTTGCTTATAATTTTGGAAGCGGAGCTTTCTCTTCTAAGGCTAAAAAAGGAGCTAAGTCTCAGACTTCCGTAGGAAGAAGATTTTCAATCGGTTTAGGTGTGAAGCACATGAATCGACAGGGTCTGAGCGATCAGTTTGATTTATTCGGAACTTCTTTGCTTGCAACAATTAATAGTGGCTCAAGTGACATTACATCTTTAAAAAATGCACTTGGTTACTCTAAGGGAAGTGGCTGGGGGTATGATTTGGGAGCGGAGTATGCCTATTCATCTGGTCGTTCGCTTTTTACACTTGGTTATTCATTGTTAGATATAGGAGACACTCGTTTTAAGTTAACCGAAGGAACAAAATCTGTTCCTGTTCAAAAAATGTCATCAAATTTAGGCGTTGGATTTAAGCAGGATTTTGGTCTTTTTGATTACACTCTTTCTGCAGATCTTCATCCCTTTCTGGGGCCAGTTGATTTTTCGAGACAATTTCATTTTGGTACAGAACTCTCTCTTCCCTTTGTTTCACTGCTTGCTGGTTGGAGTGAAGGTTATGTTTCTTATGGTGCGAGTGTAAAATTATGGCCGATCAAAATAACGACGGGATTCTACGGAGTAGAGGTCGGAAGCCATTATCGCGAGCAACAGGCTAAAAGATTCATTCTTTATTTAAGTCTTTTCGACTTTTCAATTGATCTCTAGTTCTTTACAATTTTTCTAAGGCAAATCATATATGATGTATGAAAGTGACCGACGGATTTAGTCGGTGAATGCCATGGAGGTATTGTTGAAAAAGACTTTTGTTC
>JAGOVS010000035.1 GCA_018060625.1 Bacteriovorax sp.
ATGACTTTGCTGCTCATTTTGAAATCGATCCCGATTTAATCCAAGCTCAATTTCGAGGAGTAGATGAAGTTGATTTTGAAAATAAACACGGTCTTGAAAAACTAGGTAATGCAGTAGATGATCTTATTCGTGAACTTAAACCTGGCTCTAAGGTTTTCGTGAAAGCGTCCCAAGGGACCTATGGAATGGGGATCAGTGTTGTTGCCAGCGGCAACGAGATCATCAATATGAATCGTAAGACTCGCAACAAAATGGATATTGGAAAAAACAGTATCAAGTTTACTTCTCTTCTGGTTCAGGAAGGTGTGGAAACTATTTTGAAATACGATGATATGCCTGCAGAGATTACCATCTATCTTCTAAACGGAAAGAGTATCGGTGGCTTCATGAGAGTTAACGGCGAAAAAGACAGCATGGGCAATCTCAATAGCCGGGGAATGATTTTTAGAAAATTGTGTATGGGAGATGTTATTGACTCGGCCGAGGATCACAAGACAAAAGAAGCTATGTATTCACTCATCGCAAGGCTTTCGACGATTGCCTCTGCTTATGAAATAAAAGAAGTATTATAATTTTAAAGGAGAATTTATATGATGACGGGAGCTAAGAAAAATGTCTTAGATGCCATTGGGAATACTCCCATTGTTAAACTTAATAAAGTGGCCAGCGGAGTAGAATCTGAAATTTATGTAAAGCTAGAATTCATGAATCCAGGGGGTTCAAGCAAGGATCGTATCGGTGGATACATTATGGATCGCGCGGCCGCTGCTGGAAAAATTAAGCCAGGGGGAACTATTATTGAAGGAACTTCAGGAAACACTGGTGTAGGGCTTGCCATGTGGGCAGCCGTTAATGGATATAAGTGCATCTTTGTTATGGCCGATAAACAGTCCATCGAAAAGGTAAACAATCTAAAATCTTTTGGGGCCAAAGTTGTAGTCTGCCCCACCGATGTTGAACCTGATGATCCCCGATCGTATTACTCTGTTTCAAAGCGTCTGGCAGAAACAATACCTAATTCATACTATGTGAATCAATATGATAATCTTTGGAATCGCGAAACTCATGTCGCAACAACTGGCCCTGAGATCTTTGAGCAAACCAAAGGGGATTTTGATATTTATATGGCAGGAGTTGGAACAGGGGGAACAATTACAGGAGTTTCTTCATATTTAAAGACTAAGATGCCAAACTTGAAAACAGTAGGTGTCGATGTTGAAGGCTCAATCGTTGCTCAATTTGCCCGAACTGGCGATTTGAGTGGTGCTCGGTCTTATGTTATCGAAGGAATTGGGGAAGATTTTATTCCTGAAAATTATGATTTTAAAGTCATTGATGATTGGGTCGTTGTTGGTGATAAGGAGTCATTTCTAATGACTCGCGCTCTGCTAAAGCAAGAAGGTATCTATACTGGTGGCTCTGGCGGTGCTGCTGTTGTGGGTGCAATTAAATATGCAAAGACTCTTAAGGAACCTAAAAAGATCTTAGTTGTGCTTCCTGACTCCGGAAATCGTTATGCTTCAAAAATATTTAATGACGAGTGGATGATGAGCAAGGGTTATATAGATTCATCTTTCAATGTTATTATTGAAGATCTCTTGAAAGATCTTGGAAAAACGACTAACCCACTCATCTCAATAACCGATCATGCCACGATTGGCGATGCTGTAAAAGTCATGGAAGAAAAAAGTGTCTCTCAGCTTCCTGTTATCAGCGATGGAGTCATCAAAGGTGTACTCAGTGAAAATGCTTTACTAAGGCCATTATACAATGGTGAATACCACTTAAGTGACTCCGTCTCTTTGGCCTATTCAAATAAATATTCAGTTGTAGATATTCACGACTTGCTTTCAAACGTAGCGGATTCACTTTTGAAAAAGGATGTCGTCATCGTGACGAACAAAGGAATTGCTGTTAACCTTCTAACAAATATTGATATTTTAAATTTCATCGCAAAAAGAGAAAATATATGAGCAAAAAATTAACAAAAAAACCTACAAACAAAAAAATTTTCCATGACATCGCGACAAGAGTTATCCATGTTGGCGGTCACCCCGATAAAGAAACTGGCGCCATCATGCCACCAATATATCAAACATCGACATACGTGCAAGATTCCCCCGGTGTTCATAAAGGTTATGAATATACTCGCTCCCACAATCCAACACGCACACGCCTTGAAGAATGTTTAGCCTCACTGGAGCAAGCAAAACATTGCGTTGTCACAGCTTCAGGACTTTCTGCCGAAATGCTCATTATGCATTTACTTCCTGCTGGTTCAAACATCCTATGTGGGGATGATGTTTACGGTGGAACCTATCGATTGTTTACGACCGTCTTTCACAAAATGCACAACTTTAAATTTGTAGATACCACAAACATTAAGGCCATGGAAAAAGCAGTTAAAGAATTCAAGCCCTCACTTATTTGGCTAGAAACTCCTACAAATCCTCTCCTTAAAATTACAGACATTGTGGCCATTTCATCAATTGCAAAAAAAGCAAAGGCCATGACCGTTGTCGACAATACATTTATGAGTCCCTACTTTCAAAATCCATTAGTCTTAGGGGCCGATATTGTTTTGCATTCTATGACAAAATATATCAATGGCCATAGTGATTCAGTAGGTGGATGTATTATGCTGAATGATTCAGAAAAGTATAAAGCACTCTTTACGCTTCAAAACTCCATTGGACCGTGCCATTCACCATTTGATTCTTGGCTCGTTCTACGCGGTCTAAAAACACTCGCGATCAGAATGGAAGCTCATCAAAAAAATGCAATGGTCATTGCTCACTATTTGGAAAAGCACCCCAAAGTTGAACGTGTGGTTTATCCAGGCCTCAAATCCCACCCCCAACATGCCATCGCGAAGAAACAAATGTTAGGATTTGGGGGAATGATCACTTTTTTCATCAAAGGAGATATCAAAAAGGCTAATAAGTTTCTTGAAAACGTTCACCTCTTCTCCTTGGCAGAGAGTTTAGGAGGAGTCGAAAGTTTAATTGAAAACCCTGCAATCATGACCCATGCCTCGATCCCTAAAAAAGTAAGAGAATCCATAGGTCTAACAGATAACCTTATTCGCCTCTCAGTCGGAATTGAAAATGTTGATGATCTCATTGATGATCTCGAAAACGCATTCAGGGCAATTTAAGAAATTTTAATAAGTAGAGGTGCTCTTTCAAGACACCTCTATTTATTGATCTCATTATAATAAGCGATACTTCATATTTTCTTCAATTTCTAATATTGCTAAAAAAGCATCAAAAATAAGAAACTGCCCAGGCTTGTTTCTTGAAATTTCAAAAAAGTATTCATTGATTAAATCATTAACGCTTTTTTGTTGATTCTCAATTAAAAATTTCTCACATGAAAATTTTGTAAGAAGCTCCATATTTCTAATCGCCCCTTCTGAAATCAAGATTAGGCGCTCTTTAGGTTTAAGTTTTAAAATCATTGAACGATTAAGATGAATCAATTTATTTTGATAAAAAAGATGTCCTTCACCCTTTAATGTAAATGAAGCCTCGAGTGTTTTTAAGTCGAGGGACATGAGACAATAACTCAAAGCTCCAGAATGTTCTGCTGCATATCGAAGAATGTTTTTAATACAAACTTCTGCTTTTTTATGCAAATTAGTTGTCCCATAACTTTCTTTAAGCGTTTCAATTTCAGCGAGAATTAACGATGACAAGAGATAGGAATCACTGCCTGCTTGAAAAAAAAGAATCTCATTATCATTTTGAATAATCTCAAAAAACTCTCCCCCACTTTTTTCTCCGGCCATGAATTTACTTGTGATTTTTGCACCTTTTAGTTGATCAACCCTCACTTTCACAAAACGATCATGAAGATCTTTTACTTTTACCAACTCACTTTTTGTAAACTCATAAACCTTATCTAAGTCCCGGGCCAATTTCTCCAATCCTATAGCACTTCTAGAAAAATTCATATTGAGATAATTTTTCAGCAAGGGAATATTATATTCTACCTCCTGGGATAAATCGATAAATCCAAAAACTTTATCAAAATAATCCTTTAGCTCTGAAACAATTTTAAAATCTTTTCTTGAATTAAGGGCGACAATCAACTTTTCATCTCGATTGTTCATTAGATTTTTAAACATTTCTAGATGCTCAAAATCTAGCATAACAATCAAAGGGGAATGAGTATTGATTTTTAAATCATCCCAGTTCCGTAATATAATTTCTACCCCAACCTCTTTGGACATTTTCTTAAAATAGCTATCTTGTAACTTACTACCTTGGTCGAGGCAAATACATTCTATCTCACGCATAAAGCTCCTTAAGTAATTCTTAATATTTTAAAAGAATCATGAAAAAATAGGTATTTAATTATTTATTGCCGCATTAAATAGGCACTCCTGCCAATACCTAACTGAATCCATCTAGTTAATACCTCATAAGATTTGCAATCTTTCTAAGGCCAGTCTTTGAATCGTCCGATACTTAAGCAATGCGGTTGTGAATCATATTTGTGGAAATATTGGGATGACTAAAAAAAATAATGTATTTCAGCTCTCTTTACTGAAGGAAAACCGCGATCGAAAGAAGATAGCTAAGATTGCGCCGTTAACTCCTGCAGAATTAATCAAAAAAGAATATTTTGAATTGATTATTAAATCACTTCTTAGTGCTCTTAAATGCAAAGATGATTACACATGGGGCCACTCACTTCGTGTTGCCTATTTCAGTGTTTCAGTTGGTCGAGAAATGGGTCTTTCGGAACAAGAACTTTATGAATTAGAGGTCTCCGCTCTCTTCCACGATATTGGAAAAATTGGAGTTCCTGACTCTGTACTCTTAAAGCCTTCTCGCCTCACAGATGAAGAATTTCTTGAAATGAAACTTCACCCTAGTAAGTCTTTTGATATTTTGGCGGACTTTCCTATTTTTAGCAGCATTGCAACCAACGTAAAATATCACCACGAACGCTTTGATGGTCGCGGATACCCAGAGGGTTTAAAAGAAGAAAAAATCCCTCTTTTTTCTAGAATTATTCTCATTTCTGATACATTTGATGCAATGACATCCACAAGACCTTATCGCAAAGGACTACCTTTCGATGTGGCTTTCTCTGAACTTAGAGAATTTGCAGGAACACAATTTGATCCCTATGTTGTGGAGAAATTTATCTCTTGTATGACAAAAGAACAGACAAAAAATGAAGACACCTTTAATCTTCAAGTCATTCAGGGTCAATTCAAAAAAGATGCAGCTTAATTCTCAGAGCAAAAACTAGTCGATTTATTAGTCGATACATTGTATTTCTGTACAACTCCACAATCTTCATCTGAATTATAAACATTTTGAACAACACATTCAGCTGGTTTCCCATGGGATTTATTCCATTTATTATTCTTATTGCAAGTGACATAAGAAGCTTTATCTAAACATGCCCAATGTTTTTCTTTGCAATTATACACAAGTCCTCGCCCTAACAGATCATAACCAGGAGGAGGAATGTATGTGTCGTCTGCGACGATCTTATCTTCTAATGAAGCACTTACTTTTTTGCTCGCTTCTCCCATTTCATTTCCTGCATTATCTACACTATCAATGAGACTATCAATTTTTTTATCCACTAAAGTTTCAGACACTTTGACCTCTCCCACCTGAGGGGCCAACTCTCCTTTGTCGGGGACATCAGAAACAATTTCTTCACTTTTTGGCAAAGAAAGACTTTCATTTTTTTTCTCAGTGATATTAATATTTTCGACAGGTGGAAGAATCTCTTCAACAGGAGGGGGGGGATTCGCCATGGGAGGATTTTCAATTGGATTCTCAACTGGAACCGTATCTACTTTTTCAGCAACCACTTCTTTTTCAGCAACCACTTCTTTTTTTGGTCGACGGGGTTTTGCAGCAACAGGAGGCGCAATTATTTCTTCTTTTTTTAAAACAAACTCAGTCACAAAAAAGTAAGCAAGACCAATAACGACAACAACCCTAATGATCATACTATTGCGTTTTTGAGTCTTTTCCTCCTCTGTGCCCTTATTTATTTCACTATTATCTTCATTCATTCCTCCACCTTCAGGATCAATTCCCCTCTCATCGATGGCTTCCGACTGTTTACGAAGTGACTTTTCTTTCATATTGGTGATAAATTTGTTAAGCATATAAAACTATTATAAAGGATTTTTATGAAAGTCATAGATGATGGCGTAATCAAATATGATCGGTCTAATTTTACCTATTCTGGACCGATAGAGTCAGTTGAATATTTTGCTCTAGAATCATGGAGAAAAAAACTTTATAACTTGAATTTAATAGGGGAATACCCAGACGCTCAAGTCGGCTTTGGAAATCTTTCAGAAATGAAAAGTTACTCAACACTCCATCAATCAACTGTCCCCCAATTTATTATTACCGGCACCCAAACAGGAAAATACGCTGATCTTGATGGTCAACATTACACTCGAGTTCTTGATTACGACATTGACCATCTCAAAATAAAAATGATGGGGCCAATTGAAGCTTCAAGCGAAGCTCTTACCCATGCGGCCATTTACGCACACAACAGAAGGATACGCGCAATTTTTCATATCCATTCCAACATTATTTGGAACGGGATGATCAACGACAATGCTGATTTTACATCTGAATCCATTCCTTATGGGACTGTGGAAATGGCGAGGGCCACTGAGACTTGCGTAGGAAAAAAAGATTTTGGAGTTTTTTGTATGCGAGGCCATGAAGATGGCGTTATTGCTTTTGGGAGAACCTTGGATGAGACAGGGCAATTAATTTTAAATCTATATGAGAAATACATCATAGAATGAGTTTTATTTGTTTCATTAGTCTTCATTGAATTTAAAACTTTTAAAAAAAGAATGAAACGTATTTCCTTCGGGAGATAGTTGGGTCCAATCTTCAAATAATTTTTCTTCTTTCACTTTTTTTGCATTATCTATTCGCCACTCAACCCAGTCAGCATTACTCTCTTTCTCGGCCAATGACTGAATGACAAGCCCCATCGTTTTTCGATAATTTACCTCTACTAAGGAGTATAACTTCAACTCATTTGATTCACGGTAAACAAATGAATCGATTTGTATATTTGAAACGGCCCCAGTCTTTAAGTAATATTTTACAATGTCATTCGTATTTTTTTCTAATTCCTCTAATGAGTATGTATATTTTTTCCAAATATATTTTTTGAATTTATCCATGCTGCTAGAACCAACTCCCCCTTTGAATCCGCCAGTAGAAGAATTGGTATTTTCCACCATGAATTTCTTTATGATTTCTCCCTCGTTGATGACAAAAGTCGTCCCAATATCGAAAACTCTTTGATAATGAGGCTCTAGTAAAACTTTACCCAAGAATACTTTATTTAAAATTGCCTCATTAAAAGAGTTTGCATTAAAAAAGTAATGCCCAATTCCACTAAAACTATGAGGGCGCTTAATAATCCATTTTTCATGATGAGGAAAATGGATTAAATGCTCTTTTAATTCTTTAATGTTTTCAATAATGGCCCCTTCATTAAACCCCCAATTATTTTCGTGAGCGATTTGGGAGGAAGTCAGTTTAGAATTCAAATGCCTTTCAATTTCTTTATTATGATGATGGCCCCACCAGTTTAAATAATCAGTAGCCTTTGGTCTAAACTCAGGGATCTCAAACCCTAAACCCTTTAGATGATTCAAATATTTTTTCTCATAGCCTTTAATGTTTTTTAAATAACTTTTTTCTTTTTCAACCAGAAAAAAGACATATTCAAACTCACGAATCATTTTTTGATTAGCGGCAGAATATTCTTGGTAGTTGGGATCAAATATAGAAGCTTCATAATCAAGATCAACTTTGTAAGTATGCATGAACTACCACGTTTTACGATTTGTCACTTTAAAATCGTCGCGAAAGGCATCAAGCTGATCTAAAAAAACTTTATCTAATCCGGCCCTCTCACGAGAGGTGCGATCAAAATGTATTCCCTTGGAACGTGCGGGAGTCATCACTCCAGGCAGATGGTTCACAAAATAGTTCCATAAATCTTTATCCCCTCTCCATTGATTTAACCAATGAGCACCGAGAGCAACATGTGAAATTTCATCCTCAAAAACAATTCGCATGATTTTTGCAGTTTCAGAGTCTTCAACGTCTAAGAAAGCTTTTTCATAAAACAGGGCGAAATCCAAATTGGCAGACTCAAATGTCAAGGCCATTGCTGCATAGAAATGTGAAGGGGTCTTAAGCTTTTCCATTGATCGCCAAAAAAAGTCATTCATTGGAAAATCACCTAATTCAATACCGAAGTCTTTCATGCGAGAAAGATAAAGTTTTAAGTGCTTCTGCTCATCTTGAATTGTTTTGATTAGTCCCTTTTTAAACGTCAACATCTCACTGTTGGTATCGGGATAAAGAAGTAGGGCCGCTGCCATCATTTCAATGGCAAGAAGTTCGTGATTAGCAAAAAAATGGAGGGCCAAACCTCGTTTTTCTTCCAAATGAAAACTGGCACTTCTTGGAAATTTAATTTGCTCATTATTGAATTGCAAGCGCGTAACTCGTCCAGGAGATACCGGCAGTTCATAAAGTTTTAGATTTTCGGTATACTCTATATTTTTCAGAGGAATCAGTTTATCTTCTAAACTAGACCCCTCTAAGAGAATCCGGGCGTAATCTTTATAGTGCATAACTTATTTTTTGGGCTTGCCTTGAAATTTTCTTTTCTTGGAAGGCTTGCCTTGTCTAAAATTATTATTAGTTGATCCAACTGCAGAGGCCAAGTGAGACTGCCTTTCTCCGGGCTTCCCAGGAGGTCCATTTCTTCTCGGGAATGGTCTTCTGCTAAAACGTCTTTGTTGAAAACACTCATCGCAAATTGGAAATTTAGCACCATCTACCAATTTCGCACCACAACTCGAGCACGTTGGAGTTATTTTATCTGAAAGAAGTGTGTTTAATTTCTCTATCGCTAGAAGTTTATTTTCTAAAAGATCTGTTTCTTCAAACTCGAAATTTTTATTATTGAAGTGGCGGGCGAGCCACTGGTATAGTTCAACACATTTAATGGTCGTCTCAAGATAATCAATTTCATTTGAGCCATGATTAATATGTTCATTCTGGATAACTTCACTGGTTACATATTTTTTCAAAATCCAAACATAATACTGAACATGCTCTAAAAGTCCAAGATTGACAGGGGCACAGGCAAATCCAAAAATTTCTGCTGAACTTAAGGTATTGTTATGATCAATATCTTCTACTGTCTCCGCCAATTCAATCATTTCTTTCAAGTCGACGCAATAGAATGGTTTAGTGAAAGTCATTGTATTAAAAAGCCTCAAAAACTCTGAGAGCTTGAGGATTGGAAGATTATTAGAAGAAAGGGCATTATTAACTTTTGTGAAGATATCTAAATCAGGGCCAACCATACTCTGGGTTTGCTGGTCAAGAGTCGTTTCAAGTGCATGCTGAATATCAGCGAGTCCTTCTTCTACTTTTTGCAAGCAAGTTACTTTACCAACAGGAAAACGTTGAAAACGTCCTGCTCGTCCTGCAATCTGCTTTATTTCACTGACAGTAATCGGATGTTCCTGAGAATTAATATGCTTTGTAAGCGTTGAGAAAACAATTCGCTTTATTGGAAGATTCATCCCCATTGAAATAGCGTCTGTACTAACGATAACGTCCGTAATTCCTTTATCAAATTTACGAGCTTGCTCTCTTCTTACTTCTGGTGAGAGCATTCCATAAATGATCGAAACCTTAAAGCCGACTTGTTCTAAATCGTATTTATAGCGAAGAGCATTTCTACGCGAAAAAACGATAAGGGCATCACTCTTTTGCAATTGGGCTAGAGTAATTGGCCGATCTTCAACTTCGAGTTGAGTCATGCGTTCATACTTTTTTACTTCTAATTCATCACCGCATAGATCAACGATTTGTTTCACAAGATCTAAAACAGAACCATCACCACAAACATGTACTTCAATGGCATGTAAGTTAACCAGGGCCCGAGTCCACGCCCATCCTCTTTGCTTATCTGTGATCATTTGAATTTCATCAATAACAGCACATGAGAATTCTTCACTTAACTTGGCCATTTCAATCGTTGATGAATAATGAGTGGCATCTTCAACTTCAATAACCTCTTCACCTGTCAAGAGTGTTGTCTTCACCCCTTTGGTATTCATTGTGTCGTACAACTCAGCAGCAAGAAGTCTCAATGGGGCCAAGTAACAACCTTTTCTTGCTTTCACCAAAGCCTCAATGGCGTGATAAGTCTTCCCTGAATTCGTTGGGCCCATATGATAAATTATCTTACGAGGAATTTTTCTCGCATGAGAGTGTATCCAAAATTGTCCAAGGTATTCTTGAAGAATATTAGATGAGATATCTTTTCTCTTGAGGACAAGAATTGATTTAATTAATTTTTTAAACTCAGCTTCAAGATATTTCTCGTTACGCCAAATATTACTGGAAAGTTGCTTGAAGAAACGGATATATTCTTCATCACTTACTAAATCAATTGAAAGATTCTGATCCGAAAGCTGCTTGTGGAAAAAAAGAATTAAATTTTGAGAATGCTTTAAAGCGATATCGCCAGGATAAGTAAAGGCTTCCTCACTGAGCGACTTGATTTGAGATTCTAAACGATTCAGTGATGATTTTTTTAATTTAAATTGAACTTGTTGAAATTTGCGATCTAGAGTTTTTAATAAATTTTGGTAGTGACTATTAACGGCTGCAATCCCTTTATCTACCTGTGTATTAATCTGCTCTTCGATCTTCGACTTTGTGTCGTTTATGGCCTCAACACATTCATCGTATACAACTTCCCTGACTCTCGTTCGAAAGTCAGCAAGACAGGCCACACACTGACAAGTCAAAGCTGATTGTTTAATATCTAAATTAAAATTTTCCTTAAGCAAGGTCTGCGTTTCTTGATGATTCTTTTCTTTTTCTTCACTCCATTTTTTTATAACGGCATAGTGAAGTTCAAGTATGGCAAGGTTTAATCCCCCATCTTGGCCAAAGTAAAAAATCTCTTTTTCAGGCATGAGGCAGTCATCTGCAAAGATTAATGAAACAACATTATCTCTTTGAAGGAACTCAAAAAAATTAACATACTCAGTATTAAAGAGAGAAACTAAAGATGGATTTTGTTTAAAATTGTTCCAAAGAAGTGTCTGAACTTTTTCAACAAAGTTCAATACAAGTCCAGCATCTTCAACTGTTCGAAGATAATCGTCATTTTCTGCAAATGAGTGAATTTTGATAAGGGTTTTTCTTTCGGTTTCTAAAAAATTGCGGATGCTTTGGTAATCTGGGAGAGAGGGAAAATCAGTCGTACTCACTAAAAAAAATTCCTTTTTAAGGTTATACGACTGATTCTAACTCATTATGCTCTATAGGTCTAATAACTATCGATCTAACTCTACAAGGTAAGCAAGGGCCATCTTAGCAAACTTAATTGCATGAGAAGCGTTATTATTAGATGCGGACAGGGTATCATTTGCTGTATGAATCTTATGGTTCATAGAATCCATTGTGGCCTCAAATGGCATTGAAGCTGGGTACCCTTGAGTATGCCATGAAGCATGATCAGAACACCCATATCCACATTGATCAAATCCCCACTTTAATCCAGGTACATAATGATCAATGATAGATCCAACAAACTTATTTTGTTCATCGTTAGTGTAGTCAGTCATTAAGACGATATCATACTCTTTACTTCCCTTGAAGTTTGTCATGTCGAGCTGCATTACGCCGATAACATTGACGGCCTTCTTTTTAAAACTTTTGGAGATTTCTTTTGAGCCCAAAAGTCCGACTTCCTCAGCTGCGTACGCCATGAATTTTAAGGTCTTTTGTGGACGATAAGAATTATCGACAAGCGCACGGATAACTTCCGTTACTGTGGCGATGCCAGAAGCATTATCATCCGATCCAGGAGCTCTGGCCGAAGCTCCTCCCATATAACCATTGATTGAATCCTGATGTCCGCCAAGAATAATCGTTTCGTCTGACTGCCCTTTAATTGTTAAAATAACTGAAGGTTGATCCCAGCTCGTATGATTGAAATACTCAACACTTGCATCAGTGCGGTTTTTAACTAAATTCGACCAGGTGTTTTTAATCCACTCCGCCGACTTTTTTCCATGCTCTCCCTTGTAATAACGGTTCTGAAAACTTGATAGCTGAGTGATTGTTCCTAGGATATTCTCTTCTTTTAGCTGAGCAATCATAGGTTTGATCATGTCGTCTTGATCAATGCTGTAAGCAACAAAAGAGTTTCTTTGGGCAAACGATTGAAGTCCATGGGAAGCTAAAAGACTTTCAGCCTCTGCTTCGTCATCATGAAGCATGAAGCCCCCACACCGTTTAAATTCCTTATGCATGAACATTGAAAGCCAAGGAAGAGCATCTTCATCGATTTTAACGACACTAATTCCTTCCGTCGTTTGAACTTCTTCGACCCTCGGCCCGAACTTCGATTGGGTAAATTGCAGAGCATCTTCATCGATTGAAATGAAGACTTTTTTCTCATCCACTGCATTTACAGAAAACGCGGAAAATAATACGAATCCGGCAAAGAGTGAGTTGAGTGATTTGATATTCATAATCCTGTCCTATTTTAAAGAAATCATCCTTGATGATAAAATTGTCTGGAATTTATTATGATTTGTCTAATTTTCTATCCTTTTCTATTCTTACTTCTTACAATGAATTTCAATTCTATTTATTATCAAACTTACTTTTCAGGAGCAGCTACCGATGATTTCTACATGGTTAACCAAGACTTTTGAGATTCGCTACCCCATCATTCTTGCCCCAATGTTTCTCGTCTCCAATAATGAAATGATGATTGAAGCTTATAAAAACGGAATCATAGGTTGCATTCCCGCTCTTAATTTCCGCACTCCGGAAGAATTAGAAGTGGCCATGAAAGAACTTACAGAGAAATGCGCTGGGAAATTCGGCGTTAATCTCATAGTAAACAAGTCAAATATTCATCTTAAGAAGCAATTAGAAATTTTAGAAAAAGTTCCACCTGCATTCGTTATCACTTCTCTGGGCTCCCCAGAAGAAACCATCAAATTATTACAACCTAAGGGCGTGAAGGTTTTCTGTGATGTCGTCGATGTCGAATATGCTACTAAAGTTGAAAAACTTGGGGCCGATGCCGTTATTGCAGTCAACTCAGGGGCGGGAGGACATGCAGGAGATATTGCGACCTCTATTCTCGTTCCCATGCTTAAAGAACATTGCAAAATCCCTGTTATTTCCGCAGGAGGAGTAGGCACTGGGGCGGGACTGCTCTCTGCTCTGGCCCTAGGCTCTGAAGGTGTTTCTATCGGTTCGCCATTTATTGCGACCACTGAATCAGGCGTTTCAAATGAATACAAACAGGCCATTGTGGATTACGGTGCCGAAGACATTGTCATGTCTACCAAAATTTCAGGCTCACCCTGTTCTGTTATTGAAACTCCCTATTTGAAAAAGATTGGAGTTAATCAAAATATTTTTGAATCATTATTAAGTAAAAATAAAACCGCCAAAAAATACGTCAAAATGCTGACTTATTATAAAGGGATGAAGGCCGTAGAAAAAGCAGCCTTTGCGGCCACCTACAAAACAGTGTGGGTTGCTGGCCCCTCAATTGAATTCGTCCATAAAATTGATACCACCAAGAATATTATAGAAAGAATCATGAATGAATACAAAATAGCTTTTGAAGATCTATGCAAAAGAAATCAATCGTCTTAAAAAATCCAGAGTTTTTAAAACTCTATTTAGCAGGGCTCTCTTCTGAGCTAGGCTCTTTTATCACCGATACGGCATTGATGCTCTTTATCTTTGCCATTAGTGATCACAATAAGGCCTATATCGGAATCACTCGCTCTATTTTTCTTTTCTGTTTCACGGCGGGAAGTTTAATAGGAGGACCACTAGGGGTTCGTTTTAATAAACGCAACATTCTTATTGGCTCTGAAGTCTTGCGTATTCCCATTATTCTCAGTCTCTTTTTTTTCCATAATCTCTATTTTGTTTTGATTGCCAACGGCCTCATTGGATTTTTCACTGGCGTCTATAATCCCTCGAGACAAACACTGATTAATGAAATTGTTCCCGAAAAAGACATTAAGGAAGCCAACTCACTCTTTGGAACCACCATGGCCGTCCTGCATTTAATTGGCCCTTTCATGGGGGCCACTCTCTACAGTTACTTTCATGGTATCTTCCAAGTTTTGGGAATTGATCTCATCAGTTATTTTTTAGGCATACTTCTTTTATCCAAAATTAATTTTCTCTATCAAAATGTCCATGAAAAACAGCAGGGTGAGCAATCGTTCAAAAAAGATTTCATCGAAGGATTTTCTTATCTGCGCTCTCGTCCGGACCTTTTGACAATTCTAGTATTCACCCTGGTCGTAGGCCTATGCATTGGCATGCTCGTTCCTCTTCTTTATCCATTTGTTTTTGAAGTTCTTCATAAAGGCGAACAAGCGTATGGCATCGTTCTTTCTCTTTTTGGTCTCGGTGGGATTATCGGGGGTTGGTTTTCCTCTTATCTTAATAAGAAATTTAAAGCTTCCTCCCTCTTTATCTTTGGAGTCGTCGCTGAGGCGGCCATTATGCCTCTTTGGATAAGAACGACCCATTTCACACTTAATTGCTTGGTTATCTTTGTTTGGGGAATGATGGTTTTCATCCGCATTCCCTCTCAACTTAATTACTTATCGGCCAATGTGCCGAAAGAGTATATGACCAGGGTTTACTCATTTCTCGACCTTGTCTTCGTCGTGCCTAATATCTCTGCGGGAATAATCGTCGCCATGGTAGGAAATAAACTCACAACCTATGAGATTTTGAATTTTACCTCAATCCTGTTTATACTAATGGTAGGAGCTGGTCTCAAGACCTCAGGAACGAAGTTCTTATTGGCCAGATAGAGAATGAGATCTTTCTTATTACTCGCTCAGATGACCTTATTATCTTTTCTTACCATCGGTGCCAAATCTCATGTGCCCCATAAGAATACTGCGCAAAATAAAGAAATAAAATTTCTTGCCCTAAAATTAAAGAAAGAAATGAGTGATAAAAAACTCTCCCCTCTCAAAAAATACACACTGGCCATTTTAGCAGCGAGAGAACTCAATCAAATTGGCCAGAAAAATGAAGCACTCGAATTCTATGAAATGGCCAAAGACATTAAGGTCGAAGAAAACAAGCTGGAAATACATCTGGCGATTGCTAAAAAGCAAAACCCCACGCTCTTTTTTTATGATGTCGAGTTCAAAAAACTCATTCAAAATAAACTCTACGAGCGCGCTCTTTTAAGTATGGACCCTGACAAATTTCTTGATCCAACCAATGCTCGTTACAAGATCATCTACGATATGCTCAATGTAAAAATACGAAAAAGAGCTGTCAAGAAGCTTTATTGCTTTAGCGATTTTCAAAAAAATCCAGAAGATTATCAATACTCTAACCTATTATGTGATCTCCTCATTGATTATTTAAAAAGCGGGAAGATCGATAATAGTCATATCAAAGTCGTAGAAGAGTATTTTTTTAAGTATGACTTGGCAGAGCGCTATCTTCTGCAATTGGCCCGTGATTTATAAAATATTTTAATTCAAAACTTCTAATTAATTACCAATTATTTCATTATTCCAAAGTTCATCTAAAAAATCTTGCCAAGGATATATCTCAAAATCATCAACTATTTTTTTCTCTTTAATCTGACAGACAAGAATTGCGCGTTTGCATCCATATTCACTCTTGAATCTTTTTAGACCATTGAGGTATTCATTCTTAAAACTTGAGCTTGATTTAACTTCGATGATGACCTCCCCCTTTCCAAGAATAAAATCAACCTCATCTTTTTTCTGTGTTCTCCAAAACTCCAATTCCCAATCTGCTCTATTGAGGAGCTGATATGCCTTAAGTTCAAGAAAAACAAAATGTTCAAAAAGATCGCCAAACTCTATTGTTTTCTCCAGAAGCGTCTTACGTTTTACGAACGCATTTAAAACGCCAGTGTCAAAAAAATAAAACTTACTCGTCGAAACCTCCTTGCGACTTCCCTTCTTCCTAAAAGGTTTTAGATTATACCCAATCATTGTTTCTTCTAAAAGTTGGTAATAATCTTTAATTGTTCTGGCGGGAATGAAAGCATCATTGGCCATCGATTCATAATTAAGTAAATGACCACTTGAGTGAGCTGCAAATTCTAAAAAACGCGCATAGTTTTCAATTTTTCTTACAAATGCGGAAGCTTGAATTTCTTCCGTTAAATAAGTTCCTGCGTAATCTTTCAATTCTTCCCACGGATCGCTCGAAAGGTATGCATCGGGAAGACCGCCGTATAATAAAAATTTTTTTAAATCAAAATGATAATTTTTAACTTCATTATAATTAAAAGGGAGAAAATTTAATTGCCTTGCCCTACCCGCCATCAAAAAAGTATGGCTCTTTTTTAAGTTTTTTGCGCTTGATCCAGTCAAAATAAAGCGAAGGTTTTTATGGCTCTCTATTAATGAATGAACTTCATCCATAAGATTAGGGAGCTTTTGAATTTCGTCAATACAGACTATTCGATGTTCGTTGGTAATGGATTTTTTAAGAAATCCTGAATCATAAGCAAAACGAGAAAAAGTTTCGGTTTCAAGTAAGTTAAAATACAACTCCGGTTTAACTTGAGTTTTGATAAACGACGATTTACCTGTCCTTCTTGGACCTAAGAGTAGAACGCTTTTTTGTTGAAGATGTTTTTGAATATTTAGAAAACGTTTTATATACATAAATATGACTATAGGTGAAAATCCGTGGCAGCGCCACTGATTTTCACCATTCAACCTAAGTACATGATTTTAATCATTTAAAATGTCTAGACCTGCCCTTATTTAATAAGTCCCGCTCTTCTTAAAAGCGCATCCGGATTAGGCTCCTGACCTCTGAAAGCAACATACAACTTCATAGGATGTTCACTGCCTCCTCGAGATAAAACATTGTCCTTGAAGCGATCAGCAGCTTCACGATTAAAAATGCCTTTCTCTTTAAAAAATTCAAAAGCATCAGCATCTAAAACTTCGGCCCATTTATAAGAATAATAGCCCGCTGAATAACCCCCAGCAAAGATATGCGAAAAGGCGCTTGATATACAAGTCCCAGGAACTGAAGGTAAGAAATCCATTTTGTTCATGATGCTTCCTTCAAACTCCTCAATGTTCTTGATGTTAGAAGGATCGGCAGAATGCCAGGCCATATCCACTGAAGCAAAACTTAATTGGCGAAGAGTCGCTCGTCCTTCTAAAAATGATGCTGAGTCTTTCAGTTTTTTAATTAAGTCAGCGGGGATTTTTTCTCCCGTTTCATAATGTTCAGCAAAGAGATCCAAACATTCTTTTTCATAGGCCCAATTTTCTAATATTTGAGATGGAAGTTCGACGAAATCCCAATAGACGTTGGTTCCAGATAAGGATTCGTAAGTAGAATTGGCCAGCATCCCATGAAGGGCATGACCAAATTCATGGAAAAGAGTTGAGACTTCTTCAAAACCTAAAAGTGAAGGTTTGGTTGCAGTCGGTTTGGTAAAATTACAGACAATGGCCACATGAGGGCGAAAGTTCACTCCATTTTCAATTCTTTGTCCGCGAAAACTTGTCATCCAAGCCCCATTTTTTTTAGTGGATCGAGGATGAAAGTCTGCATAGAAAACAGCGATGTGATTATTTTTTTCATCAACGACATCGTAAGTTTTCACATCCGAGTGATAGACCGGAATATCCTGTCGTTGATTAAAAGAGAGGCCATAAAGTTTTTTAGCAACTTGAAAAACACCATCTATGACTTTTTCTAATTTAAAATAGGGACGAAGAAGTTCATCGTTGACTTGAAATTTTTCATTCTTTAATTTTTCAGCATAATACATATTATCCCATTTAGAATAATCTGTAATACCATCCACTCTTAAAGCATACGCCTTAAGTTCTTCTGTTTCTCTCATGGCGGCCGGTGTTGCGTGATCGACAATGTTATTAATAAAAGTTGTCACAACTTTTGGATTCGAGGCCATACGTTCTTCAAGCACAAAATCAGCATGACTGGCGTATCCAAGAAGATTAGCTTTTTGATGACGAAGCTTGGCAATCGTCTTCACAATTTCTTGATTGTCTGTCTCATTGCCATGATAAGCTTTGGTGGAATTGGCCATAAAAAGTTTTTTTCTAAGCTCTCTTTTGGCCGAATAAGTTAAAAAAGGCGAAAGGCTTGGGTACTGAAGAGTGATGGCCCATTTACCCTCATGTCCTTTTTCCTTAGCCGTTTCAGCGGCCGCCTCAATAACATCAGCAGGAAGCCCAGCGAGGTCATCGCTGTTGTCAATCCACATGACAAAATCATTGGTTTCTTTGAGAACATTATCTCCAAAATGAAGACCGAGAGTCGAGAGCTCTTTAGAAATTGCTCTTAATTTTTCTTTATCACTTTCTGAAAGTAAGGCCCCGTTTCGGACAAAACTTTTGTAATTCTTTTCAAGCAACATGGTTTGCTCACCATTTAATCCAAACTGGGATTTATTATCCCACACTTTCTTAATCTTTAAGAAAAGCTCTTGGTCCATGCTGATATCATTTCCGTATTCAGTTATCAGAGGAGAAATTTCTTTGGCCAATGATTGCATGGCCTCACTCGTCTCTGCGCTGTGAAGATTGAAGAAGATAGTTGAAGCAAGCTCAACCTCAAGTCCCGCGTTCTCGAGGGCCTCGACAACATTTTTAAAACTTTCTGGTTCAGAATTTTTTTTAATCGCTTCGATTCTTTTTTTAGCAAGGACTATCCCTTCTTGAATGGCCGGTAAATAATCTTCAACTTTTATTTTATCAAAGGGAACTGTTTCAAATGGTGTGTTAAATTTTTCTAATATTATATTCATGGTAACTCCTTTATTTACTTTGTAAGTGGCTATCACCCTTTTGTTGATGAATAAACTCATCTGAGGTTGAATATGAGCATAAATCTAATGTCGTTTTAAATTGAAAACTTGCTGGCAGCTGGCCTCTTTTACTTAAATCTTCACAAGTACAAGCAAGCGTCTTCATAAAATTAAAAAACTTCTCACTCGTTTGGGGACTCATTAAATGCTCCATTTGGCAGGAGTCATTTTGAGCCGTCTCTTCATCCACGCCCACAAAATCTCTTAAAAAATAATAAAGCAAAGTGCGCGAAGAAAGAATTCGATGGACTTCCAAATGCCCTAGCTCTGTGAGAACAACAAATTTACACTCGTCCTCCTCTTGAATAAAGCCTTTCTTCTTAAGGTTATTGAGCATCGTAGAAACCGAGCCCTTGGTAAGATCTAAATCTTTGGCAATATCGGTTACACGCGCAAACCCTCTGTTCTCTTTTAATTTATGAATCGTTAAAAGATAATGAACCATCGAATGCGAGAGGTCGTTTTCTGAACTGTCTTTCATAGGGAAACACCATTATATAAAATCTCATTATTACATCAAATTTGTATCAATGAATCCTATGCCCGTAAAGAGAGTAAGTGTGCCTTTGAAATTGGGCGACCTATTCATCAATGAGACGGCCCCCCAAAGCTTAATATCTTATTGATTTTATAGGTTTTTTATTTTGGACATTTTTGCCTCTTGGGCCCTTCTCACTTTGGAGGTGTAGAATGTGATAATGATGAGAAATTTTACGCTTTTTACATTGATCCTTATTTACTCCCGAATTCTTTGGTCTCAAACAAATGGTGGCCTCATTGAAGACGAAAAAGCACTCAATGCAAAATTATTACAAAATTCTGTTCAGGCTCAACAAAACTTAGAATCTCAAGGCAAGGCCGCTCCAACAACCATCAATATTTTAAGTAATGGTGGAAGTAGTACGACGTCATCAACAAAAAACCTCACAGATCAAGACAAACAGATGAGCGAGCACTACGTTCACCAAGGAAAGGCCAATCGGATCATTCAAGAAAAATGTGTTGGAGAAATGGCCGAGGCCTGTAGTGGAAATGAGGTCAATCATAAAGTTATGGGAATGGATCCAGGGCTTATAAAGGCAGCAACTGCAGCCTACGCCAGCTTTGGGGCCATGAGTGATAGTATTTTGCCATTGACGAAAAAACCTGAAAAAGAGGCTGCGCCAAAAGATGGTGAAGTTAAAACTAACGATAAGGAAGTTGACAATAAAGCAACTGACAAAGAAAAATCTGCCACCGATTATTGCAAATACTTTCCCGCTGTCACCGAAGCAGCGGCCATGGTCTCCCAAAAAAATTCTATTGCCGGCATAGATTCAGGAGCTGAAACATCCCAAAAGGAAGCCTTGATGAAAGCGGCCAAGAGTCATGAAGAAAGAGGAAAAAATGCCCAAATCCAAGCGGCAGGATGGTTTGGCGGTGCTGCTTGCTACGCCTTAAGAATTTCACCACTTGGTTCAGTTACACCTGATAAAAATTTATGGATAAAACTAGCTTCCGCCACTCTCCT
This sequence comes from Bacteriovorax sp., assembly GCA_018060625.1. Taxonomy (GTDB): domain Bacteria; phylum Bdellovibrionota; class Bacteriovoracia; order Bacteriovoracales; family Bacteriovoracaceae; genus Bacteriovorax. The sequence goes on from JAGOVS010000035.1 coordinate 20,495, forward strand.
TGGAACTTTCTACCAAGAAGAAGTGAGCGCCAACCAAGAATACGCGGACAAAACACGCGAGATCGCCAGATCACTCCCGGGCCTTGGCGATTGTAATCCAATTACCCAAACGGCCTGTTACTGCTCACAACCTGAAACTGAAAATGATCCTCGCTATTGCAAGGCTCAAATTGCCGCCAAAATTGCGACAACTCCCAATCGAATTGCGTGTACTGATAACAAAATGCAATTAGATCCAAATTGCAATTGTGAAAAAAGCAATAGTTGTTTTGATAAATTCATAGAAAACGTTGGCGCTGTTGAACTTAATTTAGGTTCAGGACTTTACAACTCTCCATTTAAATCCATTGCCTCACTTGCCCATGGAAAACTAGAGGCCGGCACATTAAATGGAAGCTCATCCGCAGGGATGGCCGCAATTGCCAAAAGGGCGCTGGCCCAATACGCAAGCAAAGTTCCAGATACTGGAATGCTAACTCCTGCCCAAAAGGCCATGGCCGATGCCATCGCTTCAAAAGGCATTCCTGCCAGCATCGCTCGTTTGATGGCAAAAAACCCTCCTCCCCAAAGTGAAATGAATAAAGCGATGGCAAAAGTTCAGGGTCTTGGCAGCAATGGATCACAAGTAGCGTCCCTTTCCCCAGGTGCTAAAAGTAATGTCCTCGACTTCTCAGGGGGGAATGGATTAGGCACAAGTGGAAAAAAAGTTGAAAAGAAAAATGGAATGGAAGATTTCATGGGAAAATTAAATCCAAAAACAAGTGCAACTAATAACGGGAGGATTTTAGAATTTGCACAAAAAGCACAGGCCAGTGCTCCTCAAATTACAAAAGCAGATAGGCCATTGTTTGAAATTATCTCACTTCGTTATCAAACTTCTGGGAGAAAGCTTTTGCAACTCGATATG
>JAGOVS010000036.1 GCA_018060625.1 Bacteriovorax sp.
TTCATAAATATAATAATTATCACTGACTCCATATTCACAAAGCTCTCTTATCTCAGCATATGTCTTGGCAAGGTGAATATCCAGGGCCTTGTGGACCATTTCATTAACATTAAAATCACTTATGGTGTCCTTTGAACTTCTTAAGACATCAATAACTTTTGGAGTGGTCTCGTCTTTTGAGAGGGGCAAGAGTAGTTCAGGGTGGCCTGCGACGTAGGTGTCACTAGAATATTTTTGGGCCTCATAGCTGAATTTTTTAATGACTGGAGAGCTTGCATTCAATGGCACCCCATTTTTTTCATTATGCCGAACGAGGCTTGTATGAAAATTAGGACAAATAGAGACACTTGGGCCGATGAATTCACCAGAATACTTCTTAAGAGATTCATACTGACTGAAGAGAGTTAAAAAATATAATTTTTTATTTGTTGGATTTCCTTCCATTTCTAGTTCATTGCTTTGAGGAATTGGTTTTACCGACGCTGGTAGCCGACCTTTCGATTCATTCTGAGTTCGGGCAAATTTTATTTCAACGGTTTTAATTTCTGGAACTTGGTTTTTACTGATGGCCTTGGGAGTATAGCGTTCCATCTTTTGTTGGTAGCTCTCTGGACCTGCACAGGCCGAAAGAAGGAGTGCGGCCGAAGCGCAGTGAAGAATTGTTGGTAAAAACTTTTGAATTTTCATATTTGCTCCCATTCCCGAGAGCTAAAAACACCCAGGTTGAGAATTTATCGGCGTTTGGATGAGAAAAGATTAATGGAAAAATATTCAGATTGTGACCTGACTGTTTTACTCAGTCAGGTCAATAAAACAGTGATTACCAATTAAGGACATAAGCAAAAACAAGTGGAGCAACAATCGTAGCGTCAGATTCAATAATAAATTTCGGAGTCTTTATGTCCAGCTTTCCCCAAGTAATTTTCTCATTAGGAACGGCACCTGAGTATGAGCCATAGCTTGTCGTAGAGTCTGAAATTTGGCAAAAATAGCCCCAGAGCGGAGTTTTTCTCTCAAGGTCTTGCTCAAGCATAGGAACAACACAAATTGGGAAATCCCCAGCAATACCACCACCTATTTGGAAGAAACCAATTGAGGAGTGTGCAGAAGTTTCAGTGTACCAGGCTGCAAGGCGAATCATGGTTTGAATACCAGAATTCATCGTATGTACATTTTTGATTCGTCCATCGATATTGGCCGCAGCATACATATTTCCTAATGTGGAATCTTCCCATCCAGGAGTATAGATTGGAAGATTTTTTTCCATGGCCGCAATCATCCAAGAGTCTTTTGGATCAATTTGATATTCTTTTTTGAATTCAGGATTTTTTAGTAGTTGCCAAAAATAGTAGTGAGGGGGGTGACTTTCTCCCTTTTGGTCAGCGTTACTCCATTCTTTATTGATAAGGGCCTCGATTTTTCTCATGGCCTCGTCTTCTGGAATACAAGTATCAGTTACACGATTCATCCCACGTTCCATGAGTTTCATTTCTTCTTCGGCGGTAAGTCCTCGCCAATCAGGGATACGTTGATAGTGATTATGGGCAATCAAATTAAAAATATCCTCTTCCAGATTGGCCCCAGTACAACAAATGGCATGAATTTTATCTTGGCGAATCATTTCGGCCAAGGACTTTCCCAGTTCGGCAGTTGACATCGCTCCAGCAAGTGTCACAAACATTTTTCCACCACTGTTAAGATGGGTTTCCCATCCACGAGAAGCATCAATCACAGAAGCAGCATTAAAATGTTTATAATGTCTGAGCATGAATTCGGTTACTGGTCCACGTTTCATATTGTCCTCTCTGATAAAAGTTTTAGTTTTTAAGATATGTGTAGGATTTTAAGCATTCTTCATAAAAGTCAACTAAGCGAACACCTTCGCGTGGGTTCATTTTTCCTGAAGCAATTTGACGGTCAATATTCTTTTTCATGGTATAGGCCATGGCCTCAGGATTGTATTGCATTGCCGAGAGGACACTTTCGGCCGAAGAGCCTTTGATGACTTCTTCAATGTAAAAATCAGTTGGATCTTCATCATCACAAAAAACGTGAACTTCATTGAGCCTTCCAAAAAGATTATGCAGATCTCCCATGACATCTTGATAGGCTCCCGTCATGAATAGACCAATATAATAGTCTTCATTAGGAGTTAATTCATGGAGAGGAAGTAGGTTTTTGGTTTCATTAATATCAATAAATTTATTAATTTTTCCATCAGAGTCACAAGTGATGTCAACGAGTGTGCCATGATTGTGAGGTTTTATATTAAGTTTTGTGATGGGGACTATTGGGAGAAGTTGACCTATGGCCCATAAGTCTGGGGCCGATTGAAAAATAGAAAAATTACATAAGTATTGAGGGGCAATACCTTGATCGATATCGTAGAGATTATCAGGAATAAATTCCATATCAGGAAGAAGCGAAGAGATTTTTTTGGTAATTTTCCAAAAGAGCGTCTCTAAAGTGGCCCTTTCTTCTAGTTTTAAAATCCCCAGACGAAAAGCATTTAAACATTCTTTTTTAAAATCGAGAGCGTCGTTATAGATTTCCTGGGCATTTTCAATATTGATTGTCTCAAGAAGTTCGCGCATGTTAGAGACTAAGCTGTGTTCTCCAGTCATTTTTTGGGTATCATAATCTGTAAAGGATGTTTCAATCTTATCAATGACATTAGTGATGACACAAGAATGGCGGGCAGTAATGGCCCTGCCTGACTCAGAGACGATATTAGGGTGAATGACTTTCTCAGCATCACAGATTTCTTTTAAAATATAGACAATGTCTGAAGCGTAATCGTGAAGTTTGTAATTAACCGAAGAGTCACTTGTGGATTGTGAGCCATCGTAATCAACCCCAAGACCTCCACCGACGTCAAAATACTCAAGGGGAGCGCCTAGTTGAGAAAGTTTTGTAAAAATGCGGGCTCCTTCTCTCACAACTTCTTTAATCGTCCTAATGTCTGTGACCTGAGACCCAATGTGGAAATGGAAAAGTTTAAGAGAATTAAGAGACCCTTCTTCTTTTAAAATCTGAATAGCGGTGAGCATTTCAGCAATGGTGAGTCCAAATTTTGCTTTTTCTCCGCCTGAGTCTGACCACTTGCCAGAGCCCTTGACGGCCATTTTGGCCCGCAGACCAATGAGGGGCTCAATATTCATTTCGCGGGAGAGTTTTAAAATTTTATGGAGTTCAGAAAATTTTTCTATAACGACAATCACTTTTCGACCAAGCTTATTTCCAAGAAGGGCAAGGCGCAAATAATCTTCGTCCTTGTAGCCATTGAGGACTGTTAAGGCATTGAGATTGTCATTGAAGGCCAAGACGGAGAGGAGTTCGGGCTTAGAGCCTGCTTCCAATCCATAATCATAAGGTGATCCTGCATCGACGATCTCTTCGACAACTTCACGCATTTGATTAACTTTTATGGGATAAACACCCATGTATTTTCCCGTATAATTTGCTTCAGCAATGACATCTCTAAAAGTTTCGTTGAGAACCTTGACCTGTGAGCGAAGGATATCGTGAAAGCGCACGACGATGGGAAAGGGTATTTTTTGGGCCTTCATTTCTTCTAAGACTTCTGCAATATCAATGCGCGGTCCGTTTTCATCTTGGTTTGGAAGGACGCAAAGATGACCTTGATCGTTGATGTCAAAATAGCCATCACCCCAACGACTGATATGGTAAACCTCATCAGCTTCTTCTTTGCTCCACGGAATATTTTCGATCTTTTTATCCATTTCAGTTTCCTCAAAAAGGTCAATCTAGAAGGCCATCTTTAAGGCGAAAATGTAACGTATTTATTCCAGGTTAACAAATTAAAATGACAAAAAATTGAGACTTGCAACAATGGGATAATGGTCAGAGGGAAGGGCGTAGCGCTGGTAAGATTCTTGAGGGTATGGCAGGGGGATGCCGCGCTCGTCGCGGAAAAGATAAATACCTGAATCTTCTTTTTTGATGAGTGAATGGAGTTCTGGAGGAAGAAAAATATAATCAAGTTGATGGGCCTCTCTTTGGTTTTCTTTTCCAAAATAGAAAAAAGAGAAACGCTCTTCATGGGGGCCCCCCATGACTTCCATGACATCTTGGAGATCGCTGAATTGGTAGAGATCGTCAAACTCAGGCTCCTGTCTGCCCATTTGGGCATTGCCATTCATATCACCGGCCACGACAACTGGGACAATGAAATTGAATTCAGCTCGCAAGCGATTATAAGTTTTGACTAAGGCCTTAAGCTCCGCCTTTCGTCTCTCTTTCCCATTCCAGTCAACTCCCTCTCGGTCCCATTTCGATTTTAAATGAACCAGCAGAAGAATCATGACGACTTTATTGTCTTTTAAAATTCTAAGTTCTGAAATATCCCGCGAGAATTTATGGGGGGGGATAATTAATTCTGGATGAGCAATTCGTTTTTTATTTTCTTCGATCTCAAATGTGTAATTAAATTCAATGGACGATTGGGCGTGACTAATATGCTGAAAAGTAAAAGGGACATTTTTTTTAATGAGATAACCCATCTCAATGCCTCTATTGGAATTTCCTTTTAAGAGAGCACTTTGGTAGTCAGAATTTAAATATTTACTATTGAAAAGATCTAGACTTTCAAGGCCGCCAACCTCACAAAGCATGGTGATATCGGCATCAATTTCTTTGATGGTTCGAGCGATCCATTCCGTTTTGTCATGAGGCTTTTTAAGGCCATCACCATTTGGACCACTGAGTAAAAAGAAATTTTCAACATTAAAAAGGCAAAGCTTCAATGACAACTCCAACCTAGGATGACGGTTTTATAGTCCTTTGTTTTGGTATCCCAAACATCCTTACAGATTTGGCCCAGATAAAAATTGGGGCCAGGAGCTAGACGCACAAACTCGGCAACAAATTCTTTAGGGCAGGGTACCTCTTTAGGAGGAGTATGACTCACGTCTTTTTTAGTCACTTTTAAGCGCCCTTCACGGTCAATGAGCAGTCCATAAAAGAGACCTTCTTCTTCTCTGAGAAAATAAAAAGAGCCATCTTTAATGAATTGGGGCACTTCTCCTCGAGGGAAGAGAAAAGTGTTGGGGTTTTTTCCATGATCGAGAACAATTGCTTTAGTGAAGATGAGCGAGGGCAGCTCTTTTAGTTCGTCAAGCTTGAGATTTTTTCTGAAAACATCGGAAATATAGTATTTATTAACGGGGCTTCGGTGCTGACTGCAGGGAGAGTCCCACATGATGACATTGGGAAGAAGACTCGTTTCTTCTTGGGCCCAGCCACTGATGGGAAGCCCATATTCCGCCTGGATGAAAGCATTGAGTTTTTGTTCTGAAAGCTCTCCTTGTGTGAAGCTTTTTAATTGGTCTAACCATTTTTTGCGATTTTCTCCGGTTTCTTTTTTACAAAAAGAGTTCTCTGGACATCCAACGAATTCAATTTTGGAATATTCCAAGGCCTGAATATTAAAATTGAGGAAAAAATGTAAGGTTAAGAAGTGTAAAATAGACATTGCCCACCATCATTATTTTTTAGCTTTTTTTTTCTTCATTTCTTCAATACGAATTTTAGCCTCTTCAAATCTTCGTATTTCATCCGCTGTTTCAGGAACGACACTTCTGACTTGTAGTGGGCGACCTATATCGTCGAGGGCCACAAAGGCCAGATAAGCAGTGGTCGTGTGACGAGTGATTCCGGTAAAAGGATTCTCAGCGTAAACCTTGACTCCTATAAGCATGGAGGTTTTGCCAACGTAATTTAAACTTGCCTTAATGAGGACATGGTCACCTATTTTAATGGGGGCCTTGAAGCTGATGTCATCCACATGGACGGTGACGACAGGACGGTTGGAGTGCCTTTCGGCCACCATGGCCGCGGCCATATCAATCCAAGACATCACCACGCCTCCAAAAATAGAGTTCTGGGGATTGGTGTGGTTTGGCATAACAAGATAGCGCATTAGGACGGAGCTTTCGCTTACCGTTTTAGGGGAATTGTTATTGATCATAGGGACCTCAAATAAATTTTCTTATCCCATTATAAAACTTTTTTAGGGAAAGTGATAGCACTAGAGCAACAAAGAGAACGACGGCCAAGGTTGCCCCAGAGGGAAGAGCATAGGTGTTGGCGATGACAATACCTAAAAGCGCAAAGAAGGTTGAGAAAAGGGTACTCAAGAGAAAAGTTTGCTTTACATTTGAGCTGAATTTGAGAGCAAAAAATCCCGGAACGAGAAGAAGTGTTTCGATCAAAATAGTACCGGCCAATTTAATGCTTGTGACAATAAGCAGAGCAAGCAAAATAAAAAAAAGATAGTGATAAAGCCGGGCATTGATGCCCGAAGTAATGGCGCCTTCTTCATCGTAAGTGAGAAAAATCCATTTTTTAAATGGGATCAATAGGAGTGGGGCGGTCACCAGTAAAAGTCCTAAGGAGAGGTAGAGATCTTCTTTGGTGAGTAAGAGGATATTGCCGAATAAGAAACTTAAAAGATCTGTTTTTGTTTTTGCAAAGAGTGAATGAATAATGATACCCAAGGCCATAGTGGCCGTATAGAAAATGCCAATAAGTGAATCAGTAGGAAGCTTTTGGCGATAACTGGAAAAGGCCAGAAAAAGAGTGCAAAGCATTGTTACCGCAAGTGTCGTCGCAAAAAGCGAAAGGGAGTTTTCACTAGTAAATAAACTAAGGGCAATGGCCAATCCTAGAAGCGTCGAGTGAGAGATGGCCGATCCCATAAAGGCATTTTTCCGTGCGATGATAAGGGGAGAGATGAGTCCACACGTTAGGGCGAGAAAAAAGGTGCCGATGAGTGCATAGAGCAAAAACTCATAATGCAGAAAATCTTGCAGGGATTGATAGATCATCATGATTTTTTTCCTCGAATATAAGAGTGGGCCCCCGGATGATGAGTATGATCGTGGTTGCAAAAATGATGATCGGAATAACTGTGTTCACTCTTATTTTGAAGATCATTTTCATGAATGAGCAGATGCTCAAATTCGCAGTGATAAATGTCTTCAAGAATATTTTTGGTGAGTAGGTCGCGATGATCGTGCCAGTGATACGTTCTGTTGAGACAGAGGATCTTATGGCAGTTTCTTATGATTTGATTAATATTGTGATCGACGATCATAACGGCCGAATGATCGCGGGTCTTAATTTTCTCAATAATGGTAAGAAGCTGATCCTGGCCATTGCTATCAAGGCCTTTAGTCGGTTCGTCTAATAAGAGCAGTTTGGGTTTGTTAAGTAGTGCCCGCGCTAAGAGAACACGCTGCTTTTCTCCTCCAGATAATTTGGAGATGAGGGAGTCTTTTTTGTGAAAAATACCGACTAAGTTAAGCAGTTCATCTATCTCATTTTGAGAAATATTTTTATAGAGTGACTTGGCAAAATCCATGTACTCGCTAACTTTGACAGGTAGGATGGAGTTGAGTTCACTGTGTTGAGGGACATAAGAGAATTTTTCATAGGGGTAGGTTTTAAAGTCTGAGCTTTTTTTTCCTTCAAAAAAAATCTCTCCAGAATCAGGCAAAATGAGACCAGCAATAATTTTCATCAGGGTTGATTTTCCCCCTCCGTTGGGTCCGAGTACGCCCAAGCTTTCTCCTTCATAGAGGCTAAATGAGATATCTTTGAGAGTGGGGTTTTCTCCATTATAGCTATAGCAGATTTTTTCAGCATGCAGCAAGGGGTGGGTCATGGTCTTTTCTCTGCAAGTGAGTTGAGTGCTAAAGAGAGCTCATGGAGAATTGAGAAGGGTTGAGTTCCAAAGGAATTTGCCGTATCAAGTTTAATGATTAAATCCTGGGATCTTATTTTTTTTAGAATATTAGGTGGCACATTGATTCCCGTTTCAATGACCCAAATAACCTTAGGGGCCTTTAGGGTATCCACCATTTTTTTAATTGCTTGAGGACTTGTTTCTTCATGATGACTTGAGCCTTTGAGGGCCACAATTTTTTGAGTGTTCGAATTCATTAAACCTTCGAGCAATGGAAGAAGAGCATCGTGAGTGAGAATGATGGGGTGGGATATTTTTTGGAGAGAATTTCGTAAATCGTCTTCAATTTGTTTCGAGGGACAGAGATTTTGCTTTTTTATAAAGTATCCCCAATTGGTGAATTGTTCTTCAAGGCTTTTTTTAAGGACACAATAAACTTTAGGGTAAAGCCAAAAGTGGGAGAGGGTTTCTGCATTTGACTTTGGATAGAAAGCGAGATGAGAGGAGCTAAATAAAAGAGAGATGGTTTTTTTCTCAATATGTTTAGAGCGCTGATGCAGAATTCTTTTTATCCATGGGTTTAATTCTTGAGGGCCTGTTATTAAAAAAGGAGCGTTCATCAGCTTTTTAAGCTCAGTGGTGCTGGGATCAAACTCATGGGGATCTCCCACCATATTGACGAGCGTTTCAGTTTGGATATCCGTGAGTTGGTTCTCTCGGGCGATTTGCTCAAGCATCAAACAGAGCTCTCTGTGCGAGCAAGAAACAACGCGGGCCTCTCCCGTGGCAAGAGTGAGGATAAAGACAAAAAGAATAATTAAAGATGATTTCATAGAAAATGAACTTAGCATACAAGGCCGCGTTCTGAAAATGGATTACTGACAATAGAGGTGATGATTCCAGCGATTTCCATTATCAAAAGGCACTTTTCCTAGGGCCAAGTCAGTTGATTGGACATCTAAGACGGAATTAACAATACTTAGAGTGAAAAAATCTTCGATTGTCCCTTCAGATCCTTCGGCTAATTTGACATAACTTCCACTAAAAGGCTCCATGGTGAATTTCCCAAAGGCCGCTCCTGTCACTATTTTGCCCCCTTCGCAATATTTATATCCTAACGCCAAGAGTTTGTCGTAAGTCGAAGAGCGCATTTTAGGCTCACCAGTGTAGGGATTAAAGTCAACTTCTGCGTCGGTAATACCTTTTATCAGCAGCCCCCCTGAAGGTTGATCCACACCCACTCCTTCGCTCGAGACGAATTTGTTGAAGTAGACATTTAAGTCAACACCCTTTGGAAGTTTACAAATGCCACCTACGGCATAACCAGAACAGCATTTTCCTGCAGCAGTGGTATTTTTTCCCAGAGGAGTGCAGCAAGTAAAATCTTTTGAAGAAAAAATGGCGGAGTGATCTAGCTTGTCTTGGAAGACAAATTTATTATTCCAATTACCGTAACGGGTCTCTTCTGCTGTGGAGGCGCTGTCAATCACTCCATTATTGGAGGTATACATCTCATGAGAGTTCACAAAACCGTAAGTGTTAGCGGCCCCTTCGAATGTACCTCTAGTCGAATAATTAGATTTAAAAAGTCCTGGTACGACTTTAGATTGATCATCGTTGCAGTAGAGGGGTTCATAGGTGATTTGAGGAATCCCGATAAGTTCTAATCTTGCAAGTTTTGTTAAGTAATACAGCGCATTCCCTGGTACCGCCACTTGTTTGGCAGTGATAATATTGTTGTTGTTATTATTGACAATTTCAATGGGTTTAAATTCGATGACAATTCCAGCATAAAGCCATGGATTCCCACTCGTTTTCGCTCGCGCAATAAAGACTGGGCGCTGGCCTGTTTTTGCATTTTTAACAATGCACCAGTTTGACTCAGGGATTCCGTCGACAGGAGATGCCATGGTGGCCGTTCCAGAAATATTGATGACATCATTGCACTGAGTTTGAGTGGCGACGTTACCGGTGATGTTTTCATACTCAAGAACTCCGGCTGAAGAGATATATCTAATAGCAACTCTGGTGATAAAAGTTGAATTGCTGGGAATTGTTGAATCATAACCAATATAGGCCGGCAAATACATTTCGACACCGTAATCTGTTCCTTGATTTGTAAAAAAATTATAAGCAATTCCATTTACATCAGTGTCTTCAGGTTTTGAACCTGGAATAATAGGAGTGTAATAATAAGGAAGAGGCTGATAAGGAGCATCGACATTCATCACTTGTTCAATGGTGGTCATTGTGTCTTCAAATGGATTCTTCACGGGGGTTGTATCAAGTCTGGTACTGCCTGAAGCAGGTCGATCAAGAGTGGGAAATTTAACTGCGGGGTCATGGCCCACAGGCCCTAATATCGTCAAGTTACTTGAGAGTTGGGGAATATCTCCTGGAAATTCGATCTGCATGCATCCACCTCTGGAGATATCTCTGCAAAAATATTCCGCTTCCCGCTGATAGCTGATTGGATTGACTTTATCTGCTGTAAAATTATTATAACTTGGGTTCATAAGAGGGGATCGATAATTTAGACAGGTAAAGTTGTTAGAGTCGATGGCCAAACGATTCTTAATTTTCCAGTCGTGAGAGCCATCTGTGAATTTGCGAATCCAACCTCCACCACAACAAGTAAGTGAGCCGGTTTCATTGATGACTTTCCATTGGTTTGGAGCAGGTTCAGCCGTACTTAATACGCGAGGAGCAGTCTCTGGATCTGCAAGGGCCGTCTTAGAAATAATATAACGAGAGTAGCGGTTGTTTGCCAGGGGATTTTTATCAGTGAATTGTTTAGTATCTAAAGTTAAATTACTTCCGGAGTTTTCTGGAACAACGGATGTAGTGTCCGCGGAAGTATACATCGTAAAATCTTTCCCAATTTCACGACAACAACGATTTTCACTCAGTTTATAATTAAAATACCCCGCCGTTCCGAGTGCAGGGATGGCGCTGCCTTGACCACAGACCAGAGACTCTTTCCAGTATTGTTGTTCGGCCTCTGTGCCTCCGAAATACTTGAGGGCAATGGCCGCAGCGGAGTCTTCGTGCAATTTATTAGGGCCACAATCTAAATCGCTATGGCAGACTGATCCGGCCCGTCTGTAACAGGCATCTTGAACGAGGGAGGCCTGAGTGATTGAGCGGGAATTAAGCAGCGAGAGGCCCTCGATACTCTTAAAAGCAGAGATGGCATCATTGGCATTCTTGGATTCGCCCCCACAAGCGTTTTGAGTTTGTTTTTGAAGTAAACTATCACTGGCCGAATACTCGACATAGTTGAGATTGTCATCAAAGGCCGGACAAGTCTTGAAGCGATTGCTTCCAAGTTGAGTTGAATCACAACTTCCAATTTGAGAAATATAATCAGCTCTTTTGCTTGGGTCTGCACTTGCGTGGTTGACAAGATCATTGAGTCCACTTAAAGAACGTCCTGGGCGGCAAATTCCCATGTCACTACTTTCGTTTGCAGTTAAACCAATGGCATCAGTTGCATTGTATTTAATAATTGTTTGGGTACTTTCTGGAAGTTTTTGATTGGCCATCACATAGTGAAGAGGTCTTCCTAAGACATTGGCATCCATCCCAAAGAAAATATCATCAAGCTCATTAGGGGAACGGGCCACTTGGTCATTGAAGTTAGATGTATCTAATTTAGCACAGTAAAAATTAGGAGCACAAGCGAAGGCCTTTTGATTGATGTTTGGAGGCGTGTTGTAGCTCGCTTTGCATGGAGCACCTTGGCCTCGATACACGCATCTTTTATAGACTGTTGTGGAAATGGTTGCTTGAAGAATGTCAAAAAGAGTCCCACTTCTTTCTTGATTGGCAAGCTCATCGCCTTCAGAGTTAAACACCGGCCATTTGGTTTTATATTGAGAAACATCTGCACAGGTGTATTCCCAACCTAATTGCGCCACACAGTCGGCATCGACTGAACATTGGTGGTATTGTTGACAAGTGGCCCCGGTATTTTGTTTGGGGTCTGTTAGGGTTAGAGCAGGATCATAGTCATAATCAGCGGCGGTATTGGCCGAAAAATCGGGGATGATATTAACAATGGTATCTGTCTTAGCGGCCAGATCGAGAAATGAGGCATTGAGTGCCAGAAACAATTTCGTACTGGTGGCCGTAATTCTGCGGCCAGTCCCTACCGCAAACCAAGTGACACCATCAAAGGAGCCAATTAATGCTCCCTTATTAAATCCATACCAATCCCTTTGATGGCCATTAATATAATAGGCCGCTTGAGCGGTAAGACGATTTTTTCTTTGGGTCTGCAGTGAACTCTCTTTTTTGTGCGAGAGGGGCAACATCGTGACAGGCACATAACAGGCCCGTCCAAATTTAGTATCTTCATAATTTCCAAATGTCGCATTAGCAGAATAAGTATCGCGAGAGGTTGTGTAGCCTGAAGCTTGAAGGCCTACTCCTCTTTGGGAGTTGGGATGGGCCGTGAAATTTTCAAACCAACTATCTTTTACACACTGAGAACAAGGAGTGAAATAGCCACTTGTGGCCGATAGAATATAGGATTTTCCTAATTCAACATTGACGAGTTTTGCCGGAAGAGTGTGGTTTAAATCAACGGTCATGCTTCCGAGAACAGAATTGATATTATAAGCAGAGTTGTTGGGACCAACTTTATTGAATTCATCAGAGTAAGAAAAGGCAACTCCCTCCTGAAGGAGAGTGGCAACTTCATTGATATGGCCTTCAATGCTGTCGTAATTTTTTCCATCTGCTTCAGCATAAAAGCGATGAGGAGCACTGCGGTTGGATACACTGACATTGAGATTTGTAATGGGGCCTATTGGGTTAACAGGTTGAGGAGTGTAACAACCAAAATCAGTGATATTGCTGTTAGAAGGAAGAGCTCCACTTTTATAGACAGGGAGTATGCCCCAATCTGGACATTTTACCGCCATTTCACTTTCGCTTGCCATACAACCGCAGGCAATGGCCAATTTTTTCTTGATAGCTAGATAGGCATCGACTCTCTTGTCATGAGAGGTATTCGTGCTGCGACAGTTATCATAATTGAGTCCTGCCTTCACATCACTTAAGCAGGTGTAGTCTGCAAGATATTTTGTGACACGATCTTGAGCTTCAGCGGCAGGAGTTTTCCCTGTGCCACTTGTCGGCGGAGTAGGCGTGTGAGCTATGTTGGAGCAAATATAAAAGACATTAGGATAATTGATAAATGAGAGAGGATTTTTAGCGTAATCATTTTTTGCTTGGATGTACGCCGGGTCAAGTGGATTGACTGAGGCACTAGGTTTTTCACTGGCATCTTTTACACATTGGCCGGAGAGGCAACAGTCAAACCCTTTGGCAGAGCAAGAGCTGTTGGTACAGCTACTCTCGGGACTTGAGGAATTAGAAGAGAGATCTACCCGTAAAAGGACACTGGATAAACTCAACGATTTATCATCAATTTTTGTCAGAGATGAATTTTTTGTTTCATACAAATTGAGATCTTTCGTCGTAATTTGCCCTGAGCAGCTAGAGCAAATCCCAGGTAGGGAAAATGCGGCCGAAGAAGGCAAGACTGAATTAATGGTTGAGAATTGGCAAGCAGAGGTGTTGTCGGAATTAGTTGGAACATCTAACCTGAAAAGACGCTCGATGGCCTTTGTGGCCGTTGTAATATAAATCGGTATGGCCCGCACTCTGATTTGCTTATATGAGGGGGAAGAAAAATTTCCTACGATACAGTACTGTTTTCTAAAATATTCTGAACCACTTGTATCTTTTGCATTTAAAAAATCATGAATGAGTTTTCCGCGCAAATACAGAACGTCTTGCGTATTTTTATTCAAAGTCACGGTTCCGGTGACTTTTGCTGAGGTAAACCAGTAAGTGGATTCATCTGAGGCAAAGCTGGGCGAAAGAGTTCCCGATGGACTTCCCGATTTTGGGGCTGCGGTTGTTGCTGATGAAGTTAGAGAATTTTTTCGGCCACTACTAGGCGCTTGTATACAACTTTGTAACAAGATGATTGACGTTATAAATAGTAAGTTAACAAGAGTTTTCATCAGTCTTCTTATCGTCCTTTATAAAGAGAGTTTGAAGAGAGTTTAGGGGGCCGTTCTTTATTAGGAATATTTTACCGCTAAATTGGCCCCTGGAGCTTACTTTGAAGAAAAAAGGTGATCGTTTTACTAATGTTTTGAAATGATTCATTTTTTATTGCTTTCAAGACAGTCCCTAAGTCGATGAGTTATGCCTTAGTGCCTTATTTAGGACACAAACATTAAAAAACGTATCCCGGAGTGCCTAAGACCATTTGGGCATTATTGAAGCCACTGTAATAATCCGCTTGAAAATAGGACGTCATCCAAGGAGAGTTGAAGTCATACATATAATTGAGTTGTTTTTGATAGAGCGCTTGGCTTCCGAGCATATCGATCTGTGCTTGCAGTTGCATATCTCCCATCCACATAGGAAGAATATTATTCATCGATTTTCCAAAGGCCTCAGCAAAGAGGCTGCCGTTGCTTCTTTTTTTATAAATCTTATATCCTTTTTCTGAGTCGGGATCTTGTTCTACCCAGTGGGTTCTATTAAATTCTGCCCATTCTTTGGATTCTTTGACTTTGGCAATGGCCTGACTGGCCTTCTGAACGTCAATGCATATATCTTTATAGGGACTATCTTTTTTGGTTGCGGATTCCGTTTGACAATAAGTGGAGTAAGAGCGCAATTCATCTTTTGAAAATGGCCCCACTTCACCTCTGGTAAAGGAGAGTTCGGAAGAGGCCTTCATGGCGCCAATGATGCCGGAAACGTTGTTACTTAATTGTTCCAAGAGAGATCCAGTAGGCGCGGTCTCTAAGGCCATGAAGGGTTGGCAGGAGGCACTAAGCACCGTTGACATGACATCACTTTTTGAGGCGTTAGAGCAGGTCCGAAGATATTTTTGGGCCACGTATTGTTTGAGTTTTTCATTCATTTGAATGGGGCCGAAATTGGAGCTGAGGGTTTTTATTTCGACTTCAAGTGCAGTTATTTCATTGTCTGCTTCATTGTTTTGTCTATCAAAATGATTGATCATTTCTTTAGTTGAATCTATACACTTTTGGAGATCGTCACTTTGGCAAACAGTTTTTAAATTAGCTAATTCTTGGGGTGTTAATTGTAAGATTTTAAATTTTTTATCTAAATCTAATTTAATCTTATCCAAATTCAAGATATTTTCAATTTGTTGAGGTTTGTTTGTCATATTTTTTAAATCGTCAGCGTAAGTTGCTCGCTTTTGCGGGGGAGTAGGTGACATATCAAAAGCAGCAAAAAAAGCATCAAGCTTTGTATTGCTTAATGTTTTGTGAAGATCACTCATACCATTTGTGAGTTTTTCCTTAAGAGTTGCTCGATTGTCAGTGGCCAATAGTGATTCGCAACTTTGACTGCTTTTATCTAAACGGTCTGTTAAACAAGTTTCTATCTCTGGAAAATCTAGTGTTAGATCCTTTAATATTTTATCAGGAGAAATAACTGCAGGAATACTGTCGTAGATGGCCGTAAGTTCATTTTTTGTGTTGTCTTGATCTTTTGGTTCAATTTTCATTAAGGCCATTTTTGCATTTTGAAATGTTTTATTAAGCGTTAAAAAGTGATGTGAAGGGGGCATGCCATTATCGTGTTCTCTCACATATTGACAGAGGTTACTGTTTATATTTTTTCCTTCATTACAAGAATCGGAGAGTGTTGTTTTTTCTTTTAAGGGAGTAGTATTTTTTGCAAGCAGATTAATCGCATTCAAACTCAGCGACGATTGCAGAAGTTTTCTTAGTTGCTTAATTTTTACTTGTTTATCTTTTTTCTCTTGTGCCTTTGTCTGATCTAAGTCTTTTTGGATGGCGTTTGCGGCCTGGAGAAATTCATTTCTTATGATGAGTAAATCAGCGATAAGGATCTTTTTTGCTTTTAAAGCATTTATTTCTTCGATTTTTTTATTAAGATTGGTAACATTTTCTTTTGTGATGCGATCTAACTCTTGAAATTTTTCCTTGGCACTTGTGCTGCAAAATCGTTCTTGCCCTCCATAACCATAGCGAGTTGTTTCTTGGACAAGACCAGTGGACTCTTCTGCTGCTTTAGAAGTAGTATGAAGAGATAAAATAAAGGTCATCAGGAAAAAAAGCTTCATATAAATTAACCTTTTAAAGAAATCACTTAAGACTCATCGGATACCTGAAGGAAAGACTAAAGTATATTAAGTCAGCCTTAATGAATTTAGGGAGTTGTAAGCAGAAAAAGCTTAAGAATATATGCCTCAAATTGTTGGTTTTTTGGGAGAAAAGACTAAAGAAAATTCTGCATAAGAGCATTACACCCCAATTCAGCGATAGGAACTCGCTTTTTATTAGGCAGAACTTTTCGCTGAGCAGATCTTTTTACATTTTGAAGTTGTTCTTCCTTGGCAATAAAAAGGGGAAAGACTCTTGCTTCAGCATACCCAGGTTCATTGATGAGTTCGAAAGTAATGCCTATGCTGGCATTGCTCTTAATGCCCATTTCTGTTTTTGATTGAGGTTCATTGGCCTCGCGGACGAGGAAGTCAGCAAACTCCTGATCAAGAATTTTGAATTCTTGATTTTCCCCCAATTTAACATTGAGATTGTTTTTACTAGATCGAAAAATGAACTCACTCGTCACTTCGGCATTGTCAATGAGATCTGCCTCAGATTTTACTCGCACGTACTGATGTTGAACCTGCATAAGCCATAGGTCGTAGAAGGTGATTTTTTCATATTGCTTTCCACGCTTAATAAAGACATTGCTGCGAAAGAGTTCAGTTCCAAATTCGGTGGCGTAGACAATTCTCTTTCCGGATTTACTAACGGGAATTTCTTGTAAGTAACCAATATAGTGGCCGTTTCGCTCGATTGCATAAGATTGGACTCCAGAGAGTAAAGGGATCGCCCAACGCTTGGGGTTGTCGCGAACGCATTCTTTTAAGCAATAATTTTTCCAGATAGAATGAAAAGGGAGATCAAAAGAGCGAAACTCATATCGTCCACGTCTAGTCACACCAACTTTCACCATATCTTTATTGTGGGATTCTTTTAATTGGTGAGAAAATAGGTCTTCGCGGAGTAATAAACTCTCGGTGGTTGGAAGAAGTTTTTTTATAAAACTTAAGAGCGAGCGAGGTAGGGCGTAGTGGTCTATGAGAGTGATTGGAATGAGCTCTTCAAAAGAGAGAAAGATAAAATCTGCATCTTTTGAAGTCATCATTTCTTGAGCGATACTGGTGTTCCAGAATAATTCTGCGAGAAGCTTGGAGAGTGCATTTTTTAATCTGACATCTTTTTTTGCTTCAATATAAAAAGAAGCGGATATTTTTTTCTGCTCTTTCGCTTTTAAACCGGCCAGGGAGTCCAACATGTCAAACTCTTTGTCTTGAAATTCTTTGACATAAAGAAGTGCTTCTTCTTCATTTTTGAAATCAATGGAGAATTCATTCAGCCGCATTTTTTCTTGCATGAGAAATTGAGAAAAACGCACATTATGTACATTGCGACCGTAAGACTTACTATCGACTTCAATGGCATAACTGCTAAATTCAGGTGCTTTCTCAAGCCGGACAAAAAAATCAGGTCTTTTTTTTGCCAAGAACTTAATTTGCTCAATCGTTTTTAAAAATTCTTCTTTGATGATTTTGTCTTGGTAATACTTATTCAAGGCAATGAAGTATTCGTCTAAAAGACCTTGGTCATATATAAAGGCCTGCATAGAGGGCGCTTTTTTAACAATGTCGGTGAGTTCAGAAAGCGAGGAAGCTTTTGAAGCAAGGGAAGTCAATAAAAAGAAAAGTGCTATTATGAGTTTCATTGAGCCTTAAAACAGCAATAAACTTGCCATTTTTTAACTCATAGAATTCAGGATCATCTTTTAATGAGGGCGTTGAATAATGAGACGGCCGTCTGAATGTTTTTCGATTTTTTTCGTCAAAAGTTTAACGAATATTTTGAAATGACTGGAAGGAACGATTAATTTGATCTATAATTATCAGATAGTTATTTGTTATCAAAGTGGGACGAATCCACTATTTTCCAAACAGGGAGAACGAGTGAGTTTATCATTAGAAGAGCTAGAAAAAGCTGTTGTCTCGCTGGAAAAGGCTTTAGAGCTTTACAAAGATTCATCCGAGAATCAAATTGAAATAAAAAAAGCTTTTAGAGATGCATGCATTCAAAGATTTGAATATTGCATAGAAATGTCATGGAAACAATCAATGAAAGTTCTTGGCTCTAACACGATGGCCGCCAAGCCTGCAATCCGAGAAATGGCAAGAAACAACCTGATTGATAACCCTGAATTGTGGTTTGATTTCATCGAATCTCGAAATGAAACTTCTCATTCCTACGACGAAGATATTGCAATTAAAGTTTTTACAAATATTAAACGCTTTTATCCAGAGGTAAGGAAATTACTACAAACCCTTCAAAAACAGATATGAGATTTGGTTTAACTGATTCTCAGTATTTGTTATTGGAAGAATTGATCATTAATCCGTTAAAGTTAAAAAATGCATTAGTCTACATTTTTGGGTCAAGAGCTCGAGGAGAACATCAAAAATTTTCAGACATTGATGTATTATTTATCGATGATCCAAAAAACACTATTGATCACAGGTATATTTCAAGATTGAAAGAAAGTGTGGAAGAGTCTAACTTTCCTTTAAAAGTTGACTTGGTGAGAGATAGTGAATTAGCAAAATCGTTTAGAGAAAGCGTAGATCGAGATAAAGTTTTGGTCTAAATCAAATTACCCGTGCCCCGACGTCATAAACGACTCATGATCCTGCAACCTCTTCCTCTTATCTTTCATCGTGCAAAAAAATTCTTCGGCCAGCTTCATGGTCTCACCAAGCTCAGGTGTCTTAAAAATAAGATCGCGAAAAGTGCTGACGTTATTATACCCTGCGGCCATCCAGATAAGATGTTTTCTCACGGAGATAAGTAAAATATGATCGCTGTGAGCATAATCGCGAGAGTACTCCACCAGCTTTTGCATTACTTCGAAATGATCTTCTGGAGTAAAAAAAAGTTCTTCTCCCTCTTGCAAATAAGGTTCTAAAAAAAGAAATGGATTGCGAAGGGGACCTCGTCCAAGCATCAAGGCCTGGCATTTGGACGTTTGCATTTTTTCTCTGACAAAACTCACCGTGTGCAAATCGCCATTGGCAATAATATCGAGTGGGGCCTTTTCTCCCAAATGCTCCAGCATCTCCCAATTGGCGTGTCCGGTGTATTGTTGAGCGCGCGTGCGTCCGTGAACGGCGACAAACTCCACGCCCTCTTCGCGAGCGATGTGGATAACTTCCATGGCATTAATGGAATCGTGGTCCCAGCCCAAGCGGATTTTAATGGTGAGAGGAACAGAAATGGCCTTTTTCATGGTTTGAAAAAAATGCCCTAGGATCGATGTATCTTTTAAAAGAGAAGAGCCAGCGCCAGTGCCAACCACTTTTTTTACGGGGCAACCCATATTGATATCGATAAATTTTGGGCCAAAACTTTCGGCCACTTTGGCGGCCAGGGCCATGGCCTCGGGGTTTTCACCAAAAAGCTGCAGACCAATATTTTTTTCTTTGGGGTCAATTTTAAGCATCTCAGTCGTGCGAATGTTTTTATAATTAATGCCGTGACAAGAAATCAGCTCACTGACCGTTCCACCGGCCCCTAAATCTTCCATAAGGAGGCGAAAGGGCGCTGTGCCAATGCTGGACATAGGGGCCAAAAGTAAAGGGGAGTCAAACGTTAGGGAGCCTAAGTGCACAGGTTTTCTGCGAGCTTTTAACACATCAATTTTATTTTGAAGTTCTGCTTTAAATGGGGCAATATCTTTTTTTGTCATAACAGACTTCTCTAACAGTTAATCAATCTTTCAGTCAATGAGTGAATGCATGAGTGAAAAAGTTTTCTCAAGGCCTATGGGCCATATTGTTTTTGATCACGACGGCACTTTGGTTAACACCGAAAGCTCTCCTTTTTATCTTTTTCAGGGAATGCGCGAATTGTTAATTGAGCTTAAATCCCAACATTTTGAACTTTACGTTTGGACAGCTCGTCCTAGGCGCTCAACTCTAGAGAGCTTGAAAAAAGCAGACATCCTAAGTTTTTTCACAGAAATTTATTGCTCAGATGATGGGGAGATAAAGCCTCACCCCGCAGGACTTGTAAGCCTCTTAGAGGGCCTTTCTAAACAAAACATTTTGCACATCGGAGATAGTCTTACCGACATCGACGGTGCCCGGACCTTTGGCATTGAAGTCATTGCAGCTTGCTGGAACGACCCAGATCAGGTAAAAAAATACGCCCCATTAGCAGATTACACGGCACTTAATTTATTGGAGTGCAGAGCTCATATCAAAAGGAAATTTCATGTTTGATACACTTAGTGAAAAATTTTCGAACGCCTTTAAATACGTTCAGGGAAAATCTAAAATCAGCGAAGAAAATATAGAAGAGACGCTCAAAGATGTGCGCACAGCTCTTCTTGAGGCCGATGTAAACTTTAAAGTCGTCAAAGAATTCGTTAATGCCGTCAAAGAAAAGGCCATTGGTGAAAAAGTCATCAAAGGAGTCAATCCCGGAGAGCAGTTTGTTAAAATCATGCATGATGAGCTCGCTAAAATCATGGGGGATGCTAACGAAGAATTAGACCTTGATCGACCAGGCATTGTTCCTATTCTTATTGTTGGTTTAAACGGCCAAGGGAAGACGACTTTTTCAGGAAAATTGGCCCTGCATCTAAAAGGCAAAAAAAAGAAAGACGTCCTTTTAGTTCCGGCCGATACATTTCGTCCAGCGGCCAAGGCCCAACTACAAACACTCGCCAAACAAATTGATGTCGATTGCTATGATTCCGATCTCTCTCTTCACCCAAAAGACTTGGTTCTAGCGGCCTTAGAAGAAGCTAAAAAACTTCATAAAAATGTAGTGATCATCGATACCGCAGGTCGCCTGCACGTCGACGAAGAACTGATGGGCCAACTCAAAGAAGTCAAAGCGGCCTTAGAAAGTTATAAACCAGAAGTCCTTATGGTGGCCGATGCCATGACAGGACAAGAAGCGGTCAATGTTTCAAAAGTTTTTCATGAGGCCATTGGGGTGACGGGGATTGTCCTCTCCAAAATGGATTCAGATGCCAAAGGGGGAGCGGCCCTATCGATCCGTCATGTAACGGGTGTGCCTATTCGTTATGTTTCTATGGGCGAGAAAATGAAAGACCTCGAGCTCTTTCACCCGGATCGGCTTGCTAAAAGAATTCTAGACATGGGGGATGTTCTCTCTCTGGTTGAAAAGGCCCAAGAAAATATTAATGAAAGTGATGCAGAATCGATGATGGCCAATTTTCAGAAAGGAAAATTTACCGTCGATGATTTTTTAAAACAAATGGAAATGATGAACTCTCTAGGTTCCATGACCTCTATTTTAAAAATGATTCCAGGAATGGGCGGCATGCTTCGTCAACTGGGGGATTTAAGCCCCGCTGAAAATGAAATGAAGAAAATGAAAGTCATCATTTCAAGCATGACTAAAGAAGAGCGCCAAAATTATAAAGTCATCAAAGAATCAAGAATGGCCCGCATAGCTC
>JAGOVS010000037.1 GCA_018060625.1 Bacteriovorax sp.
ATGAGTTCTGGGTAAAGAGGTCTTGAGTGGGAGTCAAAGTAAAAGCCTTCACGTTCGCTAAAACCGGCCAAATGAATTTCTTGAACTTTATCCATTGGGATCGCACTTAAATAATCAGTTGCAAGAAAGCCGTGATTGTGGGCATTAACATAGATGTTATTAAGGTCTAGTAAGAGGCGACAATCTGTCCTTTTGCTTAACTCTTTTATGAAATCCCACTCCGTCATAGTTGAATCTTTGTAATCAAAATAAGCGGAAAGATTTTCAAGGCCAAAAGTTCTCCCGAAAAAATGTTGGACCTGATCAATTCTAGAACTTATATGAAGAAGATTTTCGCGGTTATAGGCAAATGGCAGGAGGTTATGAAGATTGTTATTTTTAAGTCCAGTAAAGCAGAGATGGTCAGAGACAATAAATGGGTCTATCTCATCATAAAAGACTTTGAGATCATTTAAGTAACGCCAATCAAAATCTTCATAGGAGGCAATAGACAAAGAGACTCCATGACATGAAATGGGGTAGTCTCTCCTTAAAAGTTCAAGTATTTTTCGGGGACGACCTTGAGTTCTAAAATAGTTTTCGCTGATAATTTCAAACCAACTTGTAAAAAGAGTGGGTTTTGACTCTAAGTAATTATAATGAGTGCTACGCAATCCTAAGCCAAAAATAGTGGGCATTTCTTCATTATTATTTTTTTTCATAGTAATCATTTTTTCAAAGGGTTGGGAGTTCGGCAATGGATAATTAACCTATAAAAAGACTAAAGTATTATCATAAAGAAGCCGATACTTTAATTACAAAAAGAAAGTTCAGTAACTTGATATGAGGGAGGTAGTTTATGGGTGATAAAAATCCAAATAAGAAGCAACACGGTAAGAAATTAACCACGAAAGAAAAAAAGGCAATGAATCATTTAAAATTGATGGAAGGTTCGAAAGATCGCAATGCCAATGCAGCAACAACAAATGTTGTGGCCATTAGTGGTAACAAAGACAAAAAAGCGGCCTAGTTTTATTTGTCTAGAAGACCGATGCTTTTAAGGCATCGGTCTTCAGCTTTCAAAATGAGTTAATTTCAAACTATTGAAAGTTTTTTGCTCACAATAATTTCTTCTGGATTAAGCTTGCATTGATAAACGAGCGCCTCAACTCCTTCATTCATCACTTTTTTGAGAAGTTCACAATAGTTAGGGTCGATAGAATTTTCAATTTTAAAGCTATGGACATCTTCTCTTTGCACAATAAAGAGCATAACAGTGCGAATGCCTTGTTTTTTTAAATCGAGAAGTTCTTTTAAATGTTTCTGTCCTCTTTCTGTGACAGCATCAGGAAAAAGGCAATGTCCTTCCTCATCTCTCAGGGTGACATTCTTGACTTCGACATAACAGAGATCGCTTTCACCATTTGATAAGAGAATGTCGATGCGACTTTGGCCAATTTTGACTTCTGGTCTTAGTTCGCTATATCCAGCTAATTCGGGAATAAGTCCCTGTGTAATCGCCTCAATCGCCAGGGTGTTTGTAAGAGATGTATTAATCCCAATCCAACTCTGCCCGTTATGGATCATTTCTAAGCTATATTTAAGTTTTCTGCTAGGGGAGTCGTGAAAACTTAAGAGAACTGGCCAATGTTCTCCGAGGCAAGTTTTCATGCTTCCCGTATTTGCTGTATGTGCTGTAACAACCTCACCATTTAATTCAACGTCTGCAAAAAAGCGTTTATAACGTTTAAGAAATTGGCCTTGGAAAAGAGTATTGTTAAATTTCATATGGCCAACATCTTAGTCTTAAAGGGAGATTTTTTCAAGGAAGAGAAGCAAAATGAGAGGCACTTTTTTTAAAAGAGTGTTACCATTTTCCTAAATCAAAGCAGGTAAGTATTATATGAGTCGAACTTTCATCATTTCAGATAACGATATTTTAAATCAACTCTATGTGATTAATCTTGAAGTTTATCTGGGGACGAACGTTGAGTTATTTACTTCGACAGATTTGGCCATTAAAAGTATTCATGAAAATGAAAAAGTTGATTTGATTATTACGGTGAACATGATTAATGGACAAGACGCAGCTGCGATTCTTTACGATTTTTTAACAAAGAATAAGCGATCCATCCCTCTGGTTGTCGTGGGAAAACCCGAAAAGGGCATAGGTAACACTGTTATAATTCCTAGTTCTTATAATTTACAGGCCCTTCTGAGAGTATGCGCCCAGATCCTCAATGTAACGGCTAAAGCGATGGCCGAGCAAAGTGTCCCCGAATTTTACCCAATAAAAGCGAAATTCTTAATGCAATTAAGGGATGCCCCTTGTCCCTTTTATATGCAAATGAAAAAGGGAAATGAGCAAAGTGATCAAATAAGCTATACGTTGATTTCTAAAAAAGGCCCTGAAGCTAGAAGTCTTCTGGCCAAATTAGCTCAAGAGGGTGTTGAGAATTTTTATGTCGATAAAGACGATCGCTTACTAGTGATCAACCATATTTCGAAAATGCTTTCAGATTTTATGCAAAATACAGATCAGATGGGAATAGAGGAAAAATCAGTCATACTCCAAACGGGTTTTGAATTCGCGATTGCGGAATTTACTCAAAACCCTGAAGTTGCTCAGGAGATCATGGGCATTGCGGGGGTGAGTACAAAATTGATGGAAGAAATGGTTCAAGAGGCACCGGGTTTAAAAGCGCTGTTAAGTATTTTAAGTGGCCACAAAGATGGTTATATTTATACTCATTCACTGCTCGCCTCGTATGTCGCCGGCCATATTGTGAAGAAAGTTTCTTGGGGAGGAGTCGGCCATATTGAGAAGATTAATTTTGTCCTTTTTTTTCATGATATCACTCTCGCCCCAATTTATCTTAAATACCCCAATCTCAAATATGAAGAGGATCTTTTGTTTAGCTCTGAATTAACAGAGAAAGAAAAAGATGTCGTTTTAAATCACGCTCGATTGGCCGCTGAACTTATTCTCACTTTTAAAAAAGCCCCTATGGGAGTTGACTTACTCATTAAGCAGCATCATGGAATGACTAATGGTGTGGGTTTTGCCATGGAATTCAAAGATGATATCTCTCCTTTGTCTAAAATCATCATTATTTCAGAAGCATTTGTAGAAGAGTATATGAAAGGAAAAGAGCTGGACTCAAATTATCAAATGGATTTAAAAAAAATGATTTTGGAACTTAATCTTAAGTTTAAAAAGAATTCTTATAAGAAAATCGTCGAGACACTAGAGTCTCTTAAAATTTAGGTTTATTTGGAGGGTTTGAACGTTTTTTCGAGGGCCTTGAGAGGATCTTTAAAATTGCCAGAATTAAAGGATCGTTTCATATGAGTCACGATCTCAAAATAGCTCATCTCATCTTTAGGAGTTTGGGCGAGTCGAGAGACAAAATTGTTGGCCAGAATAAATAAACAAGAGATTGTTGTAAGTCCCGATGAATTTAATCCTTTCGGAAAGCCATCTCCAAAAGGGCGCTCATGATGTTCGCTTAATATAAAATCAGCATCACTAAAACCATAGAAAAAGGTTGAGATTTGAGCTGCTTTACTGGGATGATTTTTAAAAGTTTCTTGTTCTTCGTCTGAGAAAATTTTTAAAATAGGATCATTGAGCGATTTTACTTTTATCAATTCGTCATTATTGAGTGCAATATCTTGCAAAAGTGAAGCGAGCAGTACTTTATCACGGGACATTTCTGAACTCCACCCCATGTGATAAATCATGCTTTCACAGATATAAGCGGTGGCGAGACTTTGTTCGGCAAATGTCATATTGTCACTTTCCGTGATGACCCCAATGAGATCGTTTATACTCTCTTGCTCCCGAATAAAGCTTTTGGTGCTATCAATAAATGATTTTGTTAATTTAATAATTTCTTCAGAGACGCTTAGGGTTTTTAAAAATTGATGAATTAAAAAAATGGTTTTCAGATGAAGAGCAAGAATGATTTTTTTATCAACGATTTTTTGTTCATAATCTTTGATGACACTTTTAATAGAAAGATCTAAAAATTTTAAGTATTCGTCACTTTTAATAAAGAGATACTTAACGTTTTTTTTGGCATAATTGCGAATTAACTGATGAGAATAGGGACGATTTTTTGAAATAATTTTTCCAAAATGATTTGAGGTTAACTCCAGATAGACATCATAGGGAAGTTGATCAAATAAGTAAAAATTTCGCATACGCATTTTTTGGAGATCTTCTTTTTTAAACTCTTGGATTGATTCATCGAATTCTTCTTGTTTGGTCCAATCAATAGAGCTGTTGACGGCCTCTACCAAATCCTTGGGAAGAATAGGGGTTTTTATCAAGAAATTGGTTTGGGATTTTTCCAGAATATTATTTGTTATTTGTCCCTCTAATGAAGCAGGACTTCCAATGAAGAGAAAGGGGCGTTCACCAAGCGTATCAAGAATGGTTTCATAGACCTCTGAGGCTACGACGTCCCAATTATCAATGGTCATGACGACAAATGAGAAGGGGCCATCGCTTGTTATCTTGATCATTAAGTCGACAGACGAATAAGGATGATTGAGAGCGATTAAATCAATATTAGGAAAATGACGCCTCATCATTTTCTCAATAGGTCCATTAATGTCTTCAGTGTATCCAATAAATAAAACTTTCAATGGTTTTCCTTAGTCTCAAACTCACTTTAATTTTATAGCAAAAACTTTTTTTCGCTCGCAAAAAATGATATTTAAGAGAATAATTAAAACGAAGCCCGTTTAACAAAAAGAAGATCATAATAGGAAAGAGAGGATGAAATTAGACATTGCTAAAACGCTTATAAACAAGGGATGTGTGAAGTTTTCTCCGGAGAATCCCTTTCATTATGCTTCAGGATTAAAAGGACCTATTTATTGTGATAATCGTCTCATTCTCTCCCATGTCCATTTTCGTGACCAAATCATTGATTCATTCCTGGAAGTTATTCGCGATCATCAATTGAAATTTGACCTCATTGGAGGGATTGCAACTGCAGGGATTCCTCACGCGGCCTTCCTTGCTGATCGCCTCAAAGGCCCCATGGTTTACATTCGTCCGAAGGCCAAAGATCATGGTAAAAAAAATCAAGTAGAGGGTGATTTTGAAGCTAATCAATCGGTGATTCTTGTTGAGGATTTAGTTAACCAAGGTTCTAGTCTCGCTGAGGCCATGGGCGGTCTCCACTCTGCAGGCTTACGAAGTCAGTATTGTTTATGCATTGTGGACTATCAAATGAGCTCCTCTCAAAAGCGTTTAGAGCAATTAGGTCTTACTTTATTTTCTTTGACAGACTTTCATTATCTCGTGCAAGCAGCTTTAGAATTAGAATTTATTAACGATGAAGGAAAAAAACTCTTAATAGAATGGCACGCTGAACCGAAAGAGTGGTCAAAGCGATTTTAAAAATTTCTCATAGACAGTGTTTTTATTGAGCTGTAATTTAACGGAAATAATTGACTAATAATGGCGGCTATTTCATTGGAGGATTCTATGTCTCTTAAGGCAAAAATCGAAATCGACGGAAAAGTTTTTGAATACCCAGTACAAGTGGGAGTTGAAAATGAAAAGGCCATCGATATCTCAAAACTTCGTGGGGATACAGGTTGTATTACTATTGACCATGGTTTTATGAATACAGGTTCATGTGCTTCAGCAATTACTTTTTTAGATGGTGAGCTTGGGATTCTTCGTTACAGAGGCTATCCAATTGAGCAGCTTGCAGAGAAGTCGAGCTTTATTGAAGTTTCGTATTTGCTTGTTTATGGAAAACTCCCAACGACTGCAGAACTTAAGGCTTTCGAGCAAAAAATCGCAAATCATTCAAAATTGCCAGAAGGCGCAGAAAAAATTATCGATGCTTTTCCTAAAGAAGCGCATCCAATGGCCGTAGCCTCTGCTGCTTCTGTTGCCCTTTCGGCCTTTTACCCAAAATACACCAGTGCCAACCCAACGGCCGAAGAAAGAGAAGATGTCATTGCACTTATGTTGGGGCAATTTAAAACAATTGCTTCCCGTCAATACAGACGCTCTCAAGGGTTAAGTCCTATCGAGACAAACCCTAGCTTGTCTTATTGCGAGGATTTCATGTCAATGATGTTTGGTGGAAAACCAAATGCAGAAGTGGCCAAGGCCCTAGACATTTTACTTATTCTTCACGCTGACCATGAACAAAATTGTTCTACTTCAACTGTGCGAGTTGTCGGTTCGTCTAATGCCAATGTCTTTGCTTCTATTTCCGCAGGAATTGATGCTCTCTGGGGACCTCTACATGGTGGCGCAAACCAAGAAGTGCTTGAGATGCTTGCTGAAATTCAAAAAGCAGGCGGGGATTACAAGTTGGCCCTTGAGAGAGCAAAAGATAAAACGGACACATTTAAATTGATGGGTTTTGGTCACCGTGTGTATAAGAATTTTGATCCAAGGGCCAAAATTATCAAAAAAGCATGTGATACCATACTTACACAATTAGGTGTGAAGGATGAGCTTCTCGCTATTGCAAAAGGATTAGAGCAAGAGGCCCTTGCAGATGATTATTTTAAATCTCGCAATCTTTACCCAAATGTGGATTTTTATTCTGGGATTATTTACCGTGCTCTTGGGATTCCAACGAATATGTTTACCGTTATGTTTGCTCTTGGAAGAATGCCTGGATGGTTGTCTCAATGGAAAGAAATGAGAGAAACGAAAGAAACAAAAATCTCGAGACCTCGTCAGGTTTACGTCGGTTCTGCCGTAAGAGAATATGTCGATATTACAAAAAGATAAAAAATGCTTAAAAACACCAATGAAACTCAATGGGCCTTCGGGCCCATTTCTTTGACTTTAGAAGAATTAATTCCTCATCTCCTTGTTTCAAATATGACGGTGCCCGAGATCGTTAAACTTGTCAGTGAAATGTCGCTTAAATTTACCAAAAAACGCGAGCAGATTAGTGATTACGTCTTTGAACACCGTCATGTGAGTGCTTATACAAGTTTTTATTTACCAACGAATTTACCTAAGATGCAGTTTATTCTCTCCAAGTTGCCGCTCAGTATTTTAGAAGATTTTAAAAATCGTCCATTTATTGATATGGGTTGTGGACCGGGAACTTACTCATTGGCCTACAAGTTGCTGATGAATATTTCATCACATGTTGAAATCATAGGAGTTGATTCCTCTCAACTCATGCTTGATCAGGCCCAAAAAATCATGAAGGGCTTTTTCCCCAAAGATAAATTTGAAAGTTTTAGAAAATTTTCAGAAAAAAAATCAAATAGCATTTTATTTTTTGGTCATTCGATTAACGAAATGGGAATTGAGAAGGCCCTCGACATGATAATGACCATTGATCCAGAGTATGTCTTATGGATAGAGCCTGGCACAAGTGAGCTTTTTATTGATTTACTCAAGCTAAGAGAAAGCCTGGTTGAACATTACGAAGTTCTTTACCCATGCTCAAGTAATGCTCACTGTCCTAATCATTGGTGCCATCAGGTCTTAAGAACGACCCATGATCCTAGTATTGAACGCCTCTGCCAGTTAGTGGGTCTTGATCGGAAAATTCTACCAATGACAGGGCATGTTTATCGAAGGAAATCAAAGCAAGTTGCTTTGTCGAATTCACCTACTGTGATTCGTTATATCCAAGAAACAAAATTTAGTTTTGAATATGAAGTTTGTTTTGTTGAAAAAGATGAAAACAAAAATGCAATTATTGAAATACAAAAGAAGCATTTAACAAAAGAAGAAGAAAAATTCTTTAAGAATTCTAATGTGGGTGAGAAAATCTCTTTTGATATTGAAAAGATAGTAGGGACAAAATACCGTGTACGGTTGAAATAAAAAAGGCCCCTTAAGGGGCCTTTTGAGAGAATTACTTTTTTGCTTTGTTTGTGTAGTCTGTACCAAATTTCTTCTTGAATTTTTCAATTCTTCCTTCAGTATCCAGGATTTTAGTTTTTCCTGTATAGAATGGATGGCATGAAGCACAGATATCAATTTTTTCTAATTTGATTGTTGATCTTGTTGGATAAAGAGCACCACAAACGCATTGAACGTTTACTGCTTCATACTTTGGGTGAATTCCTTCTTTCATATGGACCTCTTGTTACGTCATTATTGCTTTGTATACAATAATAGGTTTTAAATTTGAAAGTGTTTTATAGCTAATTTAGAGACTCAAGTCAAGAAAATCAAGATGACTGCCAAGTTTATCCCTAGTGGGCCGCACAGCTGGTACAGCCATCACCTTCAGGCTTATGGAGAGAGTCAACGAACTCCCATTGTCCATATTTCTCATTGAGAAGCAAGAGTGCTTCACTTAGCTCACAATGAGAGCTTTGAAAAAGTTCTTGATGGTCCTTATCGGTTAAGGTGACAAGGTACTCGAGGGTCACTTCCTTGGTGTTTTCAGTCGGAGAAGCCCCTAAAGAGATGAAGGCCTTGAGCGGGGCCGAGGTAAAATGTGAAAAGGTCCAATTTTCTGCGTGTATTTTCATAATATCCAAGCTTTTTTTAAAGGTTTAGCAATTTTTGGTTGTCATGCCAACGACAAAAGTGTAATTTCACCAATGTTCAATTTTCGACGTGGAGGCATGTTGTGGCAAAAAAAGGTGCTAGAGTTATTGTAACCCTAGAATGTACAGAAGCAAGAAAAGAAGGTAAAAGTCCTTCTCGTTATACGACAACTAAGAATAAAAAAACGACACCTGATCGTCTTGAGCTTAAGAAGTATAACCCTTTCTTAAGACGTCATACTGTGCATAAAGAAATTAAATAATTTAAAAGTTAATTTATCTCTTTAAGTGGGCGAAATTTTTAATTAATTTCGCCCACTTTTTTATTTCAGTTTTATTCAAAATTGTCCGATGAATCCTAAGAAGAAGTCCAATAATTTGACTTTTTTAGGGGAATTTTATTTGGCCTTAAAAATACTCTTGGTTGATCCAGATGAAGATTGGTTGAAAACGGCCAAGGCTTTTCTGCTGGAGCAAATGTATGAAGTCACGGCCGTGGGAAATGGTCGAGATGCTCAGCTTGCTCTTTATAACGACAAATTTTTTGCCGTTATTATGAACTATGAAGTTCAGAATCACTCCTGTCCTCAGGTTTTAAAATTTATCAAGGCCAATTATACTAATCAAAGAGTTATCGTTATTGTGAATTCCAAAGAGCTTGTCGATAGTGGAGTTGTTTCAGAAGAGCGCTTGATAAAAATGGGTGTTGCCGAAATGGCGGTAAGGCCATTTGAGATTTCTTACCTCAAAGAACTCCTTGAGGGGCATCAATCACTGGGAGATCTTCTGGCCGGAGTGCCAAAGAAAGAAGGAGTCAGTGCTGAACAAGAAGTCAGCATGGTGGATGATCATTTTTCCCAGATTAAAATTAATGAATTCTACTCCTCCCAGGCCGTCCTTTTTGATATATATATTAAATTAGGGGCCAATAAATATCTTAAGATTTTACATGCAGGGGATACATTCTCAAAAGAGCGAATTGATAAATATAAAAATGAAAAGAAGATTGATAGTCTTTATTTTAACAATGCCGATAGAAGAAAGTTCATTCAATACAATAATTTTCTTGCAAAAAAATTAATTGATAATAAAGCAGTTCCAGTTTTTAACAAGGTCAACCAACTTAAAAATGTTTCTGAGAAATACATCGCAGAAGTATTCACAGTGGGGATCAAACCTCAAGTTATTGATCAAGGAAGAGAAGTTTGCGAGACGGTTTTTCAATTAATCGAATCTCAAGATGAGCTCTATAGCGTACTTCGCTCATTTCAAAATTTTGATCCTTCGGCCTATTCTCATGCTTTTTTAGTGACTTTGTATGCGACAGCGATCATTAAGCAATTTGAGTGGCAATCAAAAACAACGATTGAAACAACGGCCATGGCCTGTATGTTTCATGATATTGGAAAAATGCTTCTTCCTAAAGAATTTCTAGAAATTAGACCTCATGACATGACCCCTGAGCAGTTGGAGCAATATAAACAACATCCAGAGCTTGGTCTTCAAATTATTCAGTCCAATCGAGCAATTAATAATTCAGTCAAGCAGATTATTTTACAACATCATGAAGCTTATGATGGAACGGGATTTCCTTACGAGAAGAAAGGAAATAAAATTTTGACTCTTGCCAATATCGTCTGTCTCGTCGATGATTTTGTGCATATCATGATGGATTATAAATTACAGCCAACGGAAGCTTTAAGAAAAATTCTGACTGATAAAGCTGGAGTTAAACGCTACAACTCAATTCTTGTCGAAAAATTTATCAATGTTTTTGTTGATCCTTCAAAAATTCAAAAAGAAATGGGCCTACCTTCAAATTCAAGAGTCGTTAATCACCGGAGAGCTTCTTAGTTTTAAGGGGAAGTCTTAACAATTTTAAGACTTTCAATTTTTCTATTGAAGAGTTCGAAAAATTCTTTTTTGACAATATAAAGAGTAGGGGTATTTGAGATACCAACAAGGAAATGGTCCTCATTTTTTAAATCCAGGTCGCTGATGTTTTGAAAAATTTCACTTATCCTGTATTCTGTAATTGTTCCCATATTATCTTCGATAATAATCATAAATGAAGTATTTTGTGTAAGCATGTTAATCTGTTTTTTTTGCGTTTCTGTCGGTCTGTCGATGATAAAACTGCTTTTCAAAGAAGAGAGATCTTGGAAAAAATCATCCACTTTTTCTTTGTCGAGCAGATTTTCTTGATGATCTAGCCATTGTCCATTTTTCTTTTTTATTTCGATTTGAGGGGCCGAATTCTTTTTATTCCCTTGGGAGATTTTAAAGTTAACAATCGTCTCAAGGTTAATTGAAAGTATTTGAGATTCTATTAAATCAAGTAAAGAGGCATTTTCAAGGGCGACACTAGGGGCTTCTACGTGAAAAATGCCTACGCGATTTTGAATTTTTAAATAAGTTGAATTATCTATGGAATTCATTAAACCAATTGTTACCGCAGTCGTTTTTCCATTTTGGTAAATAAATGAAAGAGTGGCCGTTGGCTTATCGAGTGAAAAATTAGAAAGGGTCATTTTTTCATCAGGGAACACTTTTTTTACTTTAATAACAGCGAGAGAAGAAAAGAGTTTGTCGATAAAAAGGGAATTGGCCGAGATGTCTCGAGGAGCAATCATGTGCCATGGTGAAATTTGATTATTTTCATTGCGTTCAAAAATATACTCACCAGATTTGTTTTTGAGAATGAGGCGCTTGACCTGGTCTAAGTCAGAAGAAGTGAAAAGTTTTGCTTGCTCAATGACTTGGGTCCCCGTCTTTATAGGGTTTTGGAAAATATCTGAGAGAAGAGCGGCCATTGCAACTAAGATAAAGAATAAGAATAGAACAACATTTGAGGCAATTTTTTTTGTCGACATTGAATTCCTGACTATTAAGAGTTCGGCCAAATGCTAAGTGGCAACACACTATTATAATAGTCAAAGAAATAAGCTTTATAAACCTAAATCATCCAATTCACCAAAGCCTGAATCTGATTCTTCCTTGTCGCTGGACTTAGAGGCCGCTTTTGTAAGGTCTGGCTCAATAGACTGGAGGAACTGTCTTAAAAGGGCACGTTCACCTTCTTTTAAAAATTTAAATTTAATAATGGCCCGATGGGTGAAATTATTTTGTGAAATAATTCTGCTTTTAAGATTAAATGGACGACAGTAAAGAATATCAGCGTTAACGATAAACGACTTTGGTATACAGAACTGTATCACTATGGACTGGCCTTCAGTAAAAGGCTTATTGCAAAAAAAGAACATTTTTTCCATGTTAATTTCTGCAAGGACTGTCTTTCCCCTTGCTATTTTTTCATCCGGAATATTAGGTGCATCCAGGCTTATGCTAATGACATTTTGGTCATTTGATTCTTGAATTGAGGTGAGTGCGACAACGTTTTGGTTGTCTTCACTGACTATTTCTTCTTTTGTTTCACTTTCAGATGATTCTTCAGAAACTTCGGCCATCGCCCGTGCCATCTCATCTTCGCCGGAATCGAGATCCCCTGTGGGTTTTAATTCAAGAAGATTATTTGAGTTATTCACGTTTTTCTTTTGGGTGAATTGTTCGCGAATTTGTATGATACTTTGCTCATCGAGAGACTCGGCGTCAGCAAGTTTTTCTTGAATGCGCGCTTCAATCTCGTCTCTGAGAGACCAGATTTTAAGAGAAATTTTTTTTATAAGAACAGGATCTGGTGAGCTGTTATGTATCATGGAAGTTATTGTCTCAATGTCTGGCAAAAAAATAAAGCTTCACCGGTTTGTGGAAAAAAATACCCTGCGCGTAAAAAACTGTGCAAGTAATCATGTTGCTTTAAGCTTAATGAATCAAGTGGTAAAGAAGTCTGATCAAAATGCTCTGGCATGCGAGAGGAAATCAAAACTCCAAGGAGGGAGAAATGAGTAAGTGGCCTTTAGGACTATCAGGCATGTTTATGGGAGCATTGATTGCTCAAGGATTAAACGCAAGCGAGAGTGCGCGTTTTGTTCCAGGAGAGATTATTGTTAAGTTTAAGCCAGGAGTAAGTGCTCAACATTTTTTGGCGAAGAAAGGCATTGCTGAAATTGGGGCATTTTCTCAAAGAGAGATTAAACTCACTTATCAAAAATTGAATGTTTTAAAATGTGAAAATACTAAGATGCAAAAGACCCTTGCCCTTTTAAAATCTGATCCAGATATCGTTTATGCGGAACCTAATTATATTTATTCGGCCACTGTTATGCCTAAAGAATCGATGGGGGATTCAAAAAAACGATGTGAACCCTCTCCCTTTGCAAGTGGATTAAGTGCATCTCCAAATGATCCTTCATTTGGACAACTTTGGGGATTAAAAAACTCGGGTTCTAATGAACCAAAGGGAAAAGTGGGCGTTGAAGGGGCCGACATCAATGCACTTTCTGCTTGGGAGCTTACCAAGGGATCATCCAAAATTAGGATTGCTGTCATTGATACAGGAGTTGATTATAATCATCCCGATCTTGCAGGGAATGTGGATTCAGAGAGTGGATTTAATTTTGTTAATAATACGAAAGTTGCTCTTGATGACAATGGACATGGAACACATTGTGCGGGAACAATTGGTGCCATTCATGATAATGCGGAAGGTGTTGCAGGGGTCATGTCCGACGTGACGATTATCCCCATTAAGTTTTTAGATGCTGCGGGCTCGGGAACACTAGAGGCGGCCGTTAAGTCAATTGACTACGCAACTGAACTCAATGTTGATTTAATGAGCAATTCTTGGGGCGGGGGCGGACGATCTGAGGCTTTACTTGAAGCAATTAAACGTGCCAGCGACAAAGGAATCATTTTTACCGCCGCTGCTGGAAATAGTGCGGCCAATAACGACACAACTCCTTCATATCCTGCAAGCTATGATGTTCCAAACATTGTTGCAGTTGCAGCTCTTACGGCCCAAAACGAATTGGCCACTTTCTCTTCGTACGGAAGAAATAGTGTTCATATTGCGGCCCCGGGACACAATATTCTCTCTACTAGTAAGAATGGTAAATATGAAGTTCTATCGGGAACATCTATGGCCACGCCTCATGTTTCAGGAGTTCTTGGTCTATTACTGGCCAAAGAGGGCAGGATGTCTCACTCTCTTTTAAGAGAGCGCTTGGTTAAAACGGGAGTTTCTGTGGCCGCTCTTCGTGGAAAGACTCACTCAGCTTCTCGCATTGATGCCTATAATCTTTTAACTGATACGAGACCAGAGAGAGTAGGTCCTAAAGACGATGCTTGGAGAAGTGTAACACTAGATCAAGTTTTTGAATCGGAGCATCCTTACAAAGAAAATCTCAATATCGCTAAGACTTTCTCTTTTCCAGGGGCAAAGTATGTAAGAGTGAAAGTGGCCCGCTTTGAATTGGAGTCCGGATATGACTATGTTCGAATTTCAAATCAAGCGGGAGCTACGATTGAAAAACTCACAGGAACTGGAACAAATTATTTGAGTGAGTTTGTTGAAGGGGACAGTGTACAGCTGAATTTTGTCTCAGATCGTTCTGTTAATAAATGGGGCTTTAAGATTGAAGAAGTCCAAGTACAATAGATAAAAAAAAGGCTTCCCAAGGGAAGCCTTTTTTTTTATTTTTTTATAATGTCTTATTCAAAAAGGTGCTTATTTTTTCTTACGTATTTAGAAATAGAACCCACTTTATCAAGTGTTCTGATCGCAGAAGTTGAAAGTCTCAATTTGATAACAGAATTTGTTTCTGGATCAAAGACTTTTTTTGATTGAAGGTTAACTTGTTTCTTCGTTTTTGTCTTATTGTTAGCGTGAGAAACTTTGTTGGCCACTAATCTTTTTTTGCCTGTTAAATCACATGTGCGTGCCATAAAAAATCCTTATATCCAAAAAATTTAATGTAAAAGAAACGCTAATCTAACAGAAGTGAATTCAGAAGACAAGAGGGATTTAGGGGCCAATCCCAGAGAAATGCTGCGCAATGTTGTTTTAACTACACCAACCTGCAATGACGATCCTCTCCCCTTTGGTCACAGCAGTAACTTTGTGTTCATAACCATAGACACCCGATAAGAAAATAAGCATTTTGCCAATGGGCAAAGGGGGGAAAGTGGGCCCGGTAATCTCATTTTTCTTTTTAAAGTGCAGCTCTCCCCCTGAAATCGTCTCAGGAAAAATGTTTAAGGAGAGGGAGAAGCCTAAGAAACGAGAACCGTCGTCATGCCAAATGCCTTCCTCGTCTAGAGGGGCACTGCGGATAGCGATAATGTGTTCGAGAGTTTGGAAATCGAGGAAGTTCTGAAGAAAATTGCGAAGTGGTCCGTCATTTAAAGAGATGGTTAAAAAATATTGATCCAAGTCCTTCCATTGGCGATTTTTTAGCATTTCTAAGACGTCTTCGGATAAAGGGAAGTCGGCAATAAAAAAACCATGTTCAATGAGTTGAGAGTGATGAATCATGGGGACATAATAATGTAAACGAGCTCACTTTGGAAATTTTTTCCTTTTGATAATCAAATAAGGAGACACTTTAATATTTGACCAATCTGCCGATGAGAACCAGAGTCTTTAATCATCGAGATATATGACAAAAACACTTCTGCCTCTTCTTTTATTTCTCGCCTCCTGCTCTCAAGTCCAAGAGAAGCACTCAGACATAATAAGGCATCCAACGAGTTTCAAATCAACCTTTGATCTCATTCAAGAAAAGATCTCACGAGCTGAGTACGGTCCAAAAGATGAAGATCGAAAAGGACTGAAGCGAGCACTTAGCCTCGAGGCCTTTAGTAGGGTTTTTGGAAATCAAAATTTAATGGATGTTCATTACGAAAAAACGTCTGAGCATATCTTGCAACATAATCAGCTAGTCGTTGATATGTTAACACTTGAACCAGAAACTTCTTTAAGCGGAATCCCTTATGTGACATTAGAAGAGGCAAAAAAAGTCTATCAGAGCATCATTGATTCGAGTGTCGTCGTTAATAAATCGGCCTACGACCCAAATGGAAATGAGGGGTATTGTTTTGGCCGTGCCATCATTGGCCATGTCGAGGCCATTGCTCATGGGCTTGATCCACGTGCTGTAAAAAAAATTTGGACGGTGGGGAATTGGTCGCACTATCCCTTTCATGTCGCCATACTTTTAAAAGGTAAAGAGGGATGGTATGCCATTGACCGAGCGTATTTAGGAGTTGTCTCGGCCCAAGAGTGGATCGAGCGATCAATTCCCTCTGAGATCTCGGGAGATAGGCCCAATATGATTTTCGTGACCGATGGAGACCGCTTTTCACTTCAGAATGCTCTTACTTACAGATCCGTCGATTTTTTTTCCACTGATAATGAGTTTTATGAACGAGAAGGGGATTTTTATCGAGGTTACTTCAAAGATTTTTTTGAGGAGTTGGAAAAGAAGCAAATCACTCCCTTTGTCACGAAAAATCTTGAATCGAAATCACCTAATATTTTTATTCAATATGAAATTGTAAAAAAAATGCAAAAACTGTATCCCCATGTCATCTCTTTTGATGAATGGGAAAAAGTTTACCAAGAGTTAGATGTTTATCTACAAAAGAATGAAAGTGAATTAATGAAGATGACCGATGTAAGACGTGTCTTAAAATACCGATCAATGCTTTTAGATGTGGCCACAAAATTACATAGGCCGCTAGAACAGTTAGAAAAAGATGTTGATCACGCAGAAACCCTCGTTGAGTTGTCTAATCATTTGGAGAGTCTTTATGGTTCGGCCAATCCTGATGTTAAGAAAACGATGGGCAAATTATTTCAGCTTCCAATAGGGGAAGTTGATCGATATTTAAAAAGGTTGCTGTCTTTGCAAATCAATCGGAAGTTATCTTATGAACTCGTTGAACACTTTATTGGAGGAGGGATATTAGATAAAAGTAATCCTTACTTTCAGGAAATTGTGGATTTGATTTTGAAAAAAGATTATTTTGATGAAAAAACACAAGAAATCGTTAAGAAAAACTTACACCCTCAAAAAACACAGGACTGTTTTAAGTTGATTTCACCTCTAATCAACTCTCACTAATTTTATTCATTGGATCGAGCTCAGTATCCTCCATGCATAAATAGATGCGCTCTTCTTTTACCCCTCGATCAAGGAGCTGCTGCTTGATCTTTTGAAGCATCCAAAGTCTCATGGGGCGATTATAGCGAATCTTGTTATCAAAACTACGAATAAATTCCTGGGCCAGCAAGTCAGAATCAGGATAATGCTTTTGAACTTTTTGATAAACTTCTTTAGTAAATCGTACTACTCCTAATGAAATATAACGAATTTTATCAGCGGCAAGATGTTCAATGAGTTGATCGGCCAACTCTTCATAAGATTCAAGAAACTGATCATCGTAAATAATTGGGTCAAAATGAATTCCGATGGGAAATCCGGCCCGATCAAGCTCTGCTATGGCCTGCAAGCGACTTTTTAATGGCGGAGTTTTTAAGTC
Source organism: Bacteriovorax sp. (assembly GCA_018060625.1). Taxonomy (GTDB): domain Bacteria; phylum Bdellovibrionota; class Bacteriovoracia; order Bacteriovoracales; family Bacteriovoracaceae; genus Bacteriovorax. The sequence goes on from JAGOVS010000037.1 coordinate 16,933, forward strand.
ATTATGCTTTATCCTGTGAGCAGGAGAAAGAGAAAAGCTCGTTACAACATTATCTAGGGGAGTTTCTTTTAATAATGTTTTGATATTGATTGATTTGGTTCTCAGTTCCAATTGGCAAAACGGGAGTTCTTTAAAAAGTTTAAAGTAATGCTGTAATTCACCACTTAAATGAGTAAGTGCCAGAGAGTCGCTGTATTCGCCTGCATGAAACCATACGCGATGTTCTGGGTGCTCTTGATGATATTCGTGAGCGATTCTTTTGATTTCCAAAGCGATGTCATCGTGATTGAGATAGAGAACTATGTCTGGAGAGTGAAAGTAACCCTGAAGATAGCAGTAATTGCACTCATAGATACAATTATAGGCATGGACAAAATAATAATGAGGTTCGCCGGAAAGTCCATAGGCCGCAGGAGCGAGTTTGACGAGTTGCCCTTTTTTTTCACCAAGAAATAGATTTAAATGCGTTCGCTTTTGCAAATAAGGTTTTTTGACTCTGCCAAAAACATCTTCAACTTTATCAATCATTTTGATTTCAGATTTTGGAAATCGTTTCATGATCTCAATGACCTGAGGATGATTTACGAGATGGTTTTCAACATAAATTATTTCAAACATCAAATTGACCATCAAAAATGCGTTTGTAGTCCTCGTAGGAAAATATCTTGAGGGCATTTTTTATTTTTTCTAAATCCCGAGTGGAGTGAATTCTCATAGAAAGATTTAACCAGTCCTCTTCAAAATCAACATCAAATCCTGTTTGAATATTTGCCTCATGAAGAGGATCTAGACAATGGTTTAGGGAGTTTCTAATTTTGACAGAAATGGGGTTGAGTTGATCGCTTAAGAATTGCAAAAGCAGTTTTGTGCGCTCTTTTGGGCTTTTTCCAAGTTCCATGATCGCCAAAATGTCTGGGTGATTCGGGAGTGATTCAATCGAAAAACGTTTTAGTTTTAGGCCTTCCAAAAGAGAGAGAAGTTTTCTTTCTTGAGAAATAGTAAAATAAAAATGAGTATCACCTAGAAAAAAATGCTTAGGTATGGCCGCGATTTCTTTTTTTATAGACCTTTGGGAAAGATTAAATTCATGCATTAATTTATCAGAGAAAACTGGTGCCTCTGCTTTAATGAATTGGCAAATGTCACTGTTTTCAATATCCTTTTCTTCATTTAATTCATCAGAAATGATCTTGAGGGCATCAAAGGGTTTTTTAAAAAGGTGTGCAGCAGAAGAAATCGCCCAGAGTTCGCGGTCTACAAGATCAGCAAAATGGGATATTTTTTGCTTCTCAATAGGGTTTAAAACGCGGTTAAAAGCTGTGAGGCAATCGGTAAAGGCCTTGGGGTTTTGAGATGTGTATGACTTAAACTCCAAACGTTCTGCATGATGAGCATAAGCAGTGCGAACCCATAGGAGATCATATTTTTTCAATTTATGATTAAGGCTTCCGGCCACACCGAGGTTATAGACATGAGAAATGTCGTTATGTAAGGCGGCCAAAACACAAATGGTTTTTTCACTAGCGGCCTGTGGACCTTCTCCTGTAATGAGCAAATAGTAATCCTCACTTTTAAGCAGGCCATCGAAAAAAAATTCAACCGGAGTAAAAGAATAAGCAGAAAAAAATGCTTGTGCTTCGCCTCTGTGGGCAAATGTAATGAGTTTCATCATTCGTACCTTAAGGCATCAATTGTTTGAATATGGGACGCTTTTCTCGCTGGCCAAACACCGAAGATAAGTCCTGTAAAAAGAGAAAGAAAAAAGGCCGGAGGCATAATCCAAAAAGGAGGACGCATATCAAAACCGGGGAGAAATAAATATAAGGTGTAAGTAATCATGAGCGAAATAATAATGCCGAGTAGTCCTCCAGAAACTGAAATGACAATGGCCTCTATCATAAATTGTTTGAGGATGTCGCTGCGTCTTGCTCCCACTGCTCTTCGGATACCAATCTCTCGGGTTCTCTCTGTCACTGAGACGAGCATGATGTTCATAATTCCAATACCACCGACGAGCATAGAGATGAAGGCAATTGCGGCCAAAGCATAAGTGAGCATGTTTAAAATGGTATTCATGCTCTCCATCATCGTCACTTGAGTAACGATGGTAAAATCTTCTTCGTTATTGTGGCGCTCTTTTAAGATGGCCGTAAGTTCTGAAACGGCATCATCCATACCAATTCTTGATTTTGCCGAAGCTCTGATACCAAAAAGTCTATCGGAGTTAAATAAGCGCAGGGCCGATTTGGTTGGAATAAAAACCATTTCATCCATGTTAAACCCGAGTTTATCACCGGAGGGTTTTATGATTCCTATTACACGGTGTTCACTCTCGTTGACTTTGACTAATTTCCCAAGGGCCGTTTCACTGCCAAAGAGGTTCTGCTTTATATTATATCCAAGGACCACGACTCTTTTGCCAGCTTCTTCATCTTCCTTGGTGAAATAGCTTCCTTCAATTATATTTACATTGAAGATGCGGTTGAGTTGTTCGTTGGCCCCCAGAATATTGACGTAGTTTGTGGATTGATCATTTTTGACGACTCCTGCCCCAAACATAACCCCGGAGACGGCAGATAAGCTCTGGGCATTTTTTAAAAGGGCCTCAACGTCAGAGAGAGTCAGCTTCCCCTTGCTAGATGAGACGGGTGGACCAGCGGCCGTTTTTTTATCAGTTTTACCAGGCTGAATGAGAATAACATTAGTTCCCATGTCTTCGAATTGTGAAGTAATATAGCGCTTAGCACCTGTACCGACGGAAACCAGAAGGATAACGGCCATCACCCCAATGATCATCCCTAACATCGTCAATCCGGAGCGTAGTTTGTTTTCGTAAATGGCCTCAGTAGAGTTGACCAAGATTTTTTTAAAAATCATTGATGAACCTCTTCTTTGATAAACCCATCACTCATTCTAAGAATCCGTTTGCATCGTGAGGCAATATTATTGTCGTGAGTGATAATGATGACAGTCACACCTTGAGAATTAAGGTCTTTAAAAAGCGTTAAAATCTCTTCACTGGTTTTTGAATCCAAGGCACCAGTAGGTTCATCGGCCAGCAGAATTTTAGGGTCGTTGACGAGGGCGCGAGCTATGGCCACTCTTTGGCGCTGACCTCCGGAGAGTTCATTGGGGAGATGGTGCACCCGAGGGCCAAGTCCCACTTTTTCTAATGTCTCAAGCGCTTTTTGGCGAATGAGGGAGTCAGATAAATGTTTATTGTAGCTAGAGGCATATTGCAAAGGCATTTCAACATTTTTTAGAGCAGACGCCTTCGGAAGAAGATTAAAACTTTGAAAAACAAATCCAATTTTTTGATTGCGGTATTGAGAGAGATCATCGTCACTCATTGAGACGATATTATGCCCATCGAGAAAATAATCTCCAGAGTTAGGAAGGTCAAGAAGTCCAATGATATTCATCAAAGTGGATTTTCCAGATCCAGATGTACCAACGATTGAAGTTAATTCTCCCTCATTGATTAAAAGGTTGATGTCATTGAGAGCATGAATATTTTCTTCCCCCATAACAAAATGTTTATGAATATTCTTTAACTCAATTAAGGCCATGCTTTTTCTTCCGCTTTGACCTTCATTCCTTCTGAGAGCTCTATGCCATTTGTTGGACGAGCGACGAGTTCGTCGGGAAGAAGGCCTGTGAGAATTTCAACTCGTTCGTAGTTTCCTAATCCAATCTTTACTTCTGATTTGACAAGTTTGCCTTTGATGATTTTGTAAAGATAGCGAGTTTTGCCCGAACCCGTAAGAGCATTGGCAGGAAGAATAGGGACTCCCGATTTTGTTTCACTGATAATTTCAACATCAGCAGAGGCCCCCACGGGGATAAGAAATTCTTTATCGTCTTTGTCTAAGACATTCATTGCATCTAAAATTTCTAACTCAATTTGACTGGTCCGGTCTTGGTCCTTCGCCGTAGAGACAAAAGGAACGACATTAGTGACCCTTGCAGAAAAAAGCCGATTTTTTAGTGCGGGAATTTTGACTCTAGCAGGGAAGCCAATAGAGACTTTTTGAAGATCAATTTCATCGATTTCACCTTTAACAAGACGCTTTTTTAAATCAATAATCTGTACTGCTGGCCTTTGATTTAAAGTTTGGGAACTTTGATAGAATTCTCCAATTTTTAACTCCATGGCAGTAATCATGCCTGGAAAAGGAGCTTTCATTACTGTTTTTTCATAGTTTATTCTGGCCACTTCTCTTGCTCTTTTGGCACTCTCGAGATTGGCCGCCGAAACTAGGCCGCTGTCAAAGAGTTCTTGATGGCGCGAGAGCTCTTTTTGGGATTCATTG
>JAGOVS010000176.1 GCA_018060625.1 Bacteriovorax sp.
GATTTGAGTCCTTTGGTTATGTTCCTGCTGAGGCCATGTCCTTAGAGATTCCAGTTGTCACTTCATCGGAAGGAGGACTTCGAGAAGTGGTAGATGATAAGTGTGGATATATTTCATTGAATAATTCACCCGAAGAGTATTTTAAAATTTTTTCAAAAATTTATCAAGGAGATGATACATTGAAAGAGAAGACTGATGTAGCATTGGAAAAAGTAGAGAGGCTCTTTTCTCGTCTCGTTATGTTAAAAAAGATTGAAGCTATTTATAAAGCATAGGATGAATTGGAAATAGACATTTTTTTTAATCAGGGAGCTTTCCCAAACCTAATCTCAAAACAAGTATTCCCCACATTTCCTAACACTTTAATACTCGCCTTGTGATCATCTAAAATCCCTTTTACTATTGATAGACCTAGCCCTGTTCCTTCACCTACAATTTTTGTCGTAAAGAAAGGTTGAAATAATTTTAACTGCACATCTTGAGAAATCCCTTTCCCTGAATCCATTACCCGAAGTACAACTTGTTCACCTTCTTCAAAGAGAAAAATTTTTACCCATTTATCATTGAGATTTTTTACGGCATCAATACCATTGTTTATCAGATTAATGAGTACTTGCTCAATTTCAATCTCATTGCAAAGTATTGGGCCTTGGGTTTTGTAGTCTACAATAATGGGAGTCGAGTGACGATTTGACTTGGCCATTGTTAGCGTGATGGATTCTTTTATAATGTCGACTAAGTTGTGTGAATGATGCTCTGTCTTCTCAGAAGAACGAGAGAACTTTTTTAGAGAACTCACTATTTTTGCTACGCGATCAACGGCCTTATCAATGGCCTCTATTCTTGATTGTAATTTGTCCGGATTGTTAAGGTGTTTTGTTAGGTTCCAAGTGGCGCCACTGATAATGCCAAGTGGATTATTAATTTCATGAGCAATACCTGCGGCCATTTCACCAAGTGCCGCCATCTTAGATGTTTGAATGAGTTGAAGGCGAGAAATTTCTGAAGAAATGAGGTACGTTTCTCTTTGTTTGTAATGGATTTTTAAGATCCATGCGAGACTTAGAAGGGCCAACCAAAGAAAGAGCGCTGATACAATTAAGGTGCTTCGTAAAGATTCAATTTGAGAAAGGATAAAACCTCTTCTGCTTTCAATAATTACTTTCCATTTGAGAGTTGGAACTTCTATTTCACTTTTTATCCATTCGGAAGAAATTTTATTTTCTAATTTTGTTAGATCATTAATGGTAAAATCTAATAAATTAGCATTTGGCTTAGCTTTGGACAAGAAATGGTCTTTAAGTGGGTGAGCAAGGAGAGACCCCTTTTGTGACGTGACGTATATTTGCTCATCATGTGAATGGTTAAGTGAGTCTATGATTTTTTGCAGTTGAGGAAGAATCATATCGACACTAATTACACCTACCACATTTCCATTATTTCCCGTAAAAGAGCGAGATAATGTGACATAGACTAATCCTCCATCAAAGTAGGGCTCTACAAAAATGCCTTGGCCATTATTTTTTAAACCTTCTATAAACCAAGGCTGATTAGGATAATTATATTCTACGGTTTCCCATTCGTGAGTGAGTGTCATACCATTTTGAATATCTCTATGAACATAAGGGCCATAAAATGTTCTCTTTGGATGAAGTTGAAATGGATTAAACCAAATTCCGATACCATAGATGGTGTCTTGGGGGGCAGATCGTAAATATTCTTTTAGGCGATTCTCAATCTCATTTGGAGTGAGTTTTTTAGAATTAATATTTTCACGAATGAAATTGCTCAGCTGTGTTGCAATAATAGAAAATGTTTCAAGTTTACGACTTAGGCTTTCAATGCGATTGATCTGATCAATCTTTCCTTGATTGAATTCAGTTTTTTCAGAATGCTTCCAAAAAGTATACATGAGAATGCTGACGATGATTCCAAAGGAGACTAGAAGACCTACGCTTAATCGATAATCAGCAACGTTGGTTCGTGGGTCTTTTGTTTTAGCTTTAAAATATTTCATAATTAAGTTTAATTCTAACCTTTTTTAAGCTTTGATTGAAGGGCCATTCCTCAACGAATTTGGTGCAAACACGACTTGACCATTTATTGTCACCAATTGATAATCCTTCACATGTCAAAACTCACTAATCCACTCAGTTATTATCTTCATGATCCTACTTGGAATCGACTTCTTAAAGAAGAGTTCTCTAAAGATTATATGAAATCATTAGAAGAAAAACTCAAAGATGATTATGAACATAAGGTCATTTATCCTAATCCTGACGATCTTTTTTCAGCCTTCAATTTGACTCCTTTTGAAAAAATCAAAGTCGTCATCATTGGCCAAGACCCATATCATGGACCTCAGCAGGCCCATGGTCTTTGTTTCTCGGTACAAACTGGAATAAAAACTCCACCTTCCTTAGTTAATATTTTCAAAGAGCTTGAGAGCGATCTAGGTATCGGGAGGCCCTCACATGGAAATCTTAAGTCCTGGGCAGAAAATGGCGTTCTACTTTTAAATACACTACTTTCTGTTGAGGCCGCAAAACCGATGAGTCATAAGAATTATGGTTGGGATCAATTTACGGATCGGGTTATTGATATCATTAATGAAAATAAAGAAAACGTAGTTTTTTTATTATGGGGGAGTCCTGCACACGCTAAGGCCAAAGCTGTTGATTCAAAAAAACATCTTATTTTAAAGTCGGTTCACCCTTCTCCGCTCTCTTCTTATCGGGGGTTTTTTGGGTGTCGACATTTTTCATTATGTAATGAATATTTAATGAAAAATGGACTAAGTTCAGTAAATTGGAGCACTTAGATCTGGCTGTTTTAACGTGCATGTTAAAATAGCCTTGACAGTTTTAACATGCACGTTAAAATAGCCATCATGGAAAGACTCATCTACAAACCGATAATAGAAGATTTAAAAAAGAAAATGGTCTTTATTGGTGGTCCACGCCAATGCGGGAAAACTTATCTTACAAAATCCTTACTCGCACATTTTAAGTCAAAAAATAATTATTATAATTGGGACTCAGCTCAAGACAAAAAGGTCATTCTTTCCCAAAAATGGAGTAATGAAAAATTAATTGCTCTAGATGAAATACATAAATATCCCAAGTGGAAAAGCTTTGTTAAGGGCCTTTATGACACTGAAAATGAAGATCATAATTTTATTGTTACAGGTTCTGCCCGTCTAGATCTTTACAAAAGAGGGGGAGACTCCATGTTTGGGCGATATCATTATTGGCGACTCCACCCTTTTACACTGAATGAGTTGCCTTCTAAAATGCCACCTAAAGAGGCGCTTGAGAGATTAATGAAGGTTGGTGGATTTCCAGAACCTTTTATTGATAATAGTAGCGAGAGAACTGCCAGACGATGGAGAAAAGAAAGATTTGATCTGATATTAAGAGAAGACATCAGAGACCTTGAAAAAGTAAATGAGATTCAAAATATCTCACTACTTGTCGATTTACTCAAGGTAAGAGTGGGGTCTTTAATAGTTATCTCAAATTTAGCTCGAGATCTTCAGGTGGCCCCTAATACAGTTAAGCGATGGATTGAAATTTTGGAAAGAATGTATCTAGTATTTGTTGTTCGGCCATATACTGATAAATTGACTCGATCCATTTCAAAGCCCTTTAAAGTATATTTTTTTGACAATGCAGATGTGGAAGGTGACGAAGGAGCTGTTTTTGAAAATCTTGTGGCCACCCACTTGTTAAAAAAAATACAGTTCTCAGAAGATTATTTTGGTTACCGACAAGAGTTGTTTTTCATTAGGGACAGAGAGGGGCGTGAAGTTGATTTTGCAATCACTAAAGACAAAAAAATAGAAAGCTTGATTGAGGTTAAGTTAAGTGACGATCAAATATCAAAAAATCTTACCTATTATTGTGAAAAACTCAGGCCACTCCAAGGACTTCAACTCGTGGCCAATATCAAGAGAGAATATACATATAATAAATTGCAGGTCCTTTCAGCAGCTCATTATTTAACTAACTAAAAAGCATCTCAAAGTCTTTCATCGTCAAGCGCCCAGAGAATACTTCTTCATCATCTGTTGATAAAAGATCTGAGAATAATTGTTTTTTCTCTTCTTGAAGCTTTAAAACTTTTTCTTCAACTGAACCTTTAATAATTGGCCGATAAACCGTGAGCGTATTTTTTTGTCCAATTCGGTGGGCCCGGTCAATGGCCTGAGATTCAACCGCAGGGTTCCACCAAGGGTCCATAATGAAAACATAAGAGGCCGCGGTTAAGTTTAATCCAACACCTCCTGCCTTAAGCGAGATGAGAAAGATGGGATTTTTCCCAGATTGGAAAAGTTCAACTTGATCTTGACGCTTATTAATACTCTGGCTTCCATCAATACGAGAGAATTTCCAGTGTTTTTCACGGAAGTAATGCTGAATGATATCTAGGTAAGTGGTGAACTGAGAAAAGATGATGGCCTGGTGTCCTTCCTCTAAAATCGATTCCAATGTTTCCATTAAGAATTCAATTTTTGTGGAATCAATATTTTTATGTGAATGATCTCCAGCTCGATTTTGCCATAGGCAGTTCTGTCTGAGTTGCAAGAGCCCGCGCAGAATCTCACCATATTTAGCAGAAGATGTTGAAGAGTTTATTCGAGATCGAATATTTACCATGTTTTGTTGATAGTACTTCAATTCATCTTCATTAAGTTCCAAGTATACATTGTTTTCTATTTTTGGAGGTAGGTCATGAAGAACTTGGGCCTTTGTTCGTCTTAGGATAAAAGGCGAAGCCGTTCGTCTTGCAATTCCTCTAGTTTTTGTATTAGAAACGGCACGAACGAATTGCAAATCTCCCCAAATTCCAGGCATAGAAAGATCGAGTATGTTATAAAACTCAGAAAGATCATTTTCGACAGGTGTACCAGTTAAACAAATTCTAAAATCTGCCTGTATTTTTCGAGCTGAAAATGCTCCAAGGGAGCGAACATTCTTTAAGTGCTGAACTTCATCAAGAATTAGAATGTCGAAATTAATATTAGCAAATACGGCTTCAGATTCTTTTTTCATGACTCCATAAGAAGTAAGAATAATTTTTTTGTCATGAGGGAACTCTCTCGAGCCTCCATGATAAATATGCATATCCATTTCAGAGAATTTCTGAATTTCTTTTTCCCAGTTAAGTAAAATGGTCACGGGGCAAACAATTAGGACGTGTTCTATTTTGTCATAAATACTTTGCAGGAAGGTAATCGTCTGCAGTGTTTTACCAAGTCCCATATCGTCGGCCAAGCAGGCACCTAGTTTATGTTCATAGAGAAAACGCAGCCAGTTATACCCAGTTACTTGGTAAGGTCTCAGTGTTCCCTTTAATTCCACGGGCAGGGGATAAGTTGTCATTTCAGTGAGGCTTGCAAGT
>JAGOVS010000177.1 GCA_018060625.1 Bacteriovorax sp.
GTCAAGAGTACAAAAAACCTTCTGTTAAACACAAAGAAAAAGTTGAAGCAGCAGAAAAAAGAAGAAAGAAAACGGCAATGAAATTCACAAGAGTTTCAAAGTACTAATTCACTTCTCGCTTTCATTCAAAATTTAAGCAATCCAAAGGCCTCAAGAATTTGAGGCCTTTTTTTTGGGTGCCATCAACCCAAATGTGTCGCAGTTGCATATAATCTTCGAGAGGAATTTTTAATTTCTTTAAGTTCAGATCGTCGCAATCCCTTTTTTATCATTTCAACTTCTTCCTCATGAATGGCCTCATTCAACCAATTCAAAACAAAAGGATCTTTAAAGCCCATTTGATCAAAGAGTGGGATGGAAAATGGTTTATTTGAATAAATGTAAAAAAGTGTGCTGTAAGGGTAAAACTCACAGCGGGTGGTGATTTTGGCACGAAGGGGGTTTTGATAAATATAACGATAACAATTTCCAAAATATTTTTGGGATTGAATGAGGCACCATTTGTATCTTGCCCCTAGGATATGATTTGAATTCCCAGAGCTTTGTTTGAGTGAGAAGGCCAGGCGTTTATTAAATTCATACATAAAAGAATCTAGATTTGCTTCAGGTGTACGCACGAGTAAATGATAGTGATTTGACATGAGTACAAAGGAGATGACTTCGACCTTATGCTTTTCATAAGCTTCTTTTAAACAGCGCTCACAAATGGTCCAAACTTTTTCAATGGGGAGAGTAAACCACTCTTGGTTATTTGCTCGAGCAGTGACGTGGTAAGGAAGCAGATTAGAGCGTATTAAATTTTTTCTTGGCATTCTCATTTAGAGGCAAGCTTGATTAAAATTCTTAAAAATTAACTGGATGAATTTTGTCGGATGAAATCAGTTAAGAAGTCAAAAATTGATCAATGTCCGAGTGAAAAGCTTGGGCTTGTGTATAAAAGTAATCTTAATTTTTGCGTCTGCGACACATTTGGGTTGATGGCACCTAAAGTTTCCTAAAGTTTTGCTGGGGGGAGCCGAAGAAATGCGTAGGAGAATCGGCATGAAGGTGTTCGTTAAATATTTTACTCTTGTTTTATGTATGTTGTTTGGCAATAACGCATGGGCGGAGCAATTAAAATTAAAGAGTGATCCTCCAGATGCAGCTATTTTTATTCGCGACTTAAGTGGTGCTCAAAATATTAAAATCGGCAGTACTCCCTATGAGGGGAATTTACAAGATTTAGCTGCTAATTATGCAAAGTCGAATTTTTTTCTTATTGTTGTAGAGAAAATTGGTTATGAAAGTCAGTCCGTCCTTTTAAGTGATCTACTTAAAAGTGATATCGAGTTGAGCTTAAACTTAACGCCGAAAGAAGATATTCTTCACTTTAGAAAACTGGATAAAAATATTAATGATGTATTTGAGGCCCAACGCCTGATCAGAGCTCAACAGTACGATGAATCAATTTCTCTCCTGAAAACTATTGAAACTGAGCAACCGAAACTCTCAATTATTCCAGAAATGATTGGTAGTGCCCTTTATTTAAAAAAAGAAATGAAGTCTTCTCTTACTTGGTATGAGAAAGCTTATAGGATGAATCCTGAGAATAAAGATGCGTTTCAAATGAAAAATTATTTGAAAAAATCCTTAGGAGGCCCTGATGCCAAATAAGTTTTTTTCCCAATACGTTTTTATTCTTCTCTTGCCATTACTATTTTCTGGGGGACTAAATGCTCAAATGAGCGAAATTGAGCAGACTCCTCAGATGCCCATAGAGTGGCAGGCGATTAAACTTCAAGAGAGCATTGAAAATAAAATTGTGCGCTCACTTAATCCAATTATTGGACGTAATGATTATGTCATTGAAGTTAAGATTGGCTTTGATGCAGAGAAGGCCGACGACCCAAGTTCTAAAAAAGTGACCAAGACCATTCAGAAAACAAAAATTAAATTCTCTGTCTCTGAAATGCCAAAAGATGGAGATGATTTTGTTGTATTCAACAAACTTGGATTAGATGCACCAATCGTAGGTGATGAGCCCGTAGAAATGCAGACCTCCGAGATTGAGCAGGCCCAAAAGGCCATGATTGAAATGAATGATCGCTTTAATCTCTTTAAGTTTTTAACTACCATAGATATTAAATTAACATTTGATAAAAATTTATCTCCTAATACTAAGGCCAATATCCAAAAAATTATTAGTGGACTGAGCTTTAACACAAAGGATGTTATTCCTCAGATCAATATTCAATATTTGGATTTATTAGGCTCTAAAGTAAAAGTTATAGACCCCAACTCTAAAGGGGATTCGAAAACTGAAACGAAGACTCCCTTAAGTGAAAGATTTAGAAATCTCGATATTATGATTGGAATGATTCTTGCGGCCATTATCTTGGGGATTACCGCATTTTTAATTGCAAAAATTGGAAGTAAAGTCAAAGGTGAGCAAGAAAATAAAAATGAAGAAATGGCCCCTATTCAAGAAGAAGTTGTGGCCCAAGAAGACAAGCCTTTAGACGAAGAGTTACCAGTTGAAGAAAATACCGATGAAGTGCTTGAGGAGGATGATATGGCCTTGGATTTAACAAAAACAGATGCTCAAACGGCCAAAATTAATGAAGGCCTTGAGCGGTTTCATAAAGCAATGAACAATCATTATAATGATGCAGTTTTAATGATAAAAAATTGGATAAAAGTTGGTAAGGGCAAAGAAGCTGAAGCCTTAAAGGCATTAGTTGAGGTTCTAACTGACCCAGAACTCAAAGACATCTTTAAAGCACTCACTTTAGATGAGCGATCAACCTGGAAAATGTGCCTAGATGGAGAGATGAACCGTGAGCAAGTGGCCAAGGCATTTATCTTTATCAGTCATCAGGTCATCAATATGATGATGGTTCCTTCGTTAATAGATGACTATGAAGTCTGTGATCTTCTTCTCGATCTATCTCCTGAAGATGCAGCAAGTTTCTGCATGAAACATAGAAAACTAGGAATGATTTTTGTCAACGTGCTATCAGCGTCTACGATCAGTGAAATGTTCAAGATTATGCCTTACGAAGTCGTGGCCCAAATCATTGAAGAAAGCTCTGTTTTTAGAAAAGAAGAAGTGTTAGCACAAATGCCACTCTTAAAAGAAAAATTAATGGAAATAAAATCACGTAGAGAGAGACCACCATTTGTGAAGAGAATTGTCGACATACTTCCAAATGCAAGGCCAGAAATTGAAAGAAATCTTTACGGTACATTATTAAAGTACTTAATGATTGAAGATGTAAGGGATATTGCCGTGAAGGTAATCCCAACTGAAGTTGTCAGCAATTTACCGGATAGTCTTTTTAAAGAGTCTATCTCTTCAATGCCACTAGATTTCCAAGTTCAATATTTTGTCTCTCTAGGAGATGAACGAGAGAAATATCTAGGTCGTTTTGCCTCTAAGGGGTCCAAAGCTCGGGAGATGATTGATGTGGAAATGAGTGGAGTACTTAAGAATGATCTACTTGTAAGAAGGCTTACTGGAGAGAAAAAGGCAAGAATTCAGTCTGAATTTGTCGAAGCAGTGAGAAGATATCTTGCAAGTCACCCAGAGGCACAAAAAGAAGCTTCATCAGCAACTCTAGATTGGCTGCATGAGGTAAAAAAAGAAGTAAGTGTCTCCTTTGACGAAGCTGCGTAAAAAAATCAACTAATAATAAAATCTGACGAATCCCCTCGGTATGAGGGGATTTTTTTTTCACTTGAAGATTTTCTACTTTCCCTTAGAGTTAAAGAAAGTAAATCTTTAATTTTTTATGGATTGTGTATGAATATTATGTCCATTGCCGGTTTCTTGTTCATTTTAAGTGTCGTTGCTGGTGGTATTTTAACGACGATAACAAAAAAAGAATATCATTTATTCGGCGATCTCCCCGCAATTTTTTTAGTTATTGGTGGAACAATTGGTGCGGCATCGGTCACTGTTCAAATTAACCGCGTGTGGGCCTTATTAAAATCTTTTTTCATAAGAATGATAAAAGGAAAACGAATTAATTATAAATCGGTCGTCCAAGAGATGATGATTATTACTGAAGGTTATAGAAGAGGCGAAAGTATCAACGAGCTTTTAAATAAGACAAGTGATTATTTCCTTAAAGAAGCCTTGCAAATGGTAGATGACAACGTCCTTAAAGGAGAAGAGCTTTTTGATGTTTTAGAAAATAGAATGGAAAATTTGCATATTCACTATACTGAAGAAGCGAGTCGATTTAAGAATTTAGGAAAATATCCTCCGGCCTTTGGGCTTATGGGAACCGTTTTAGGGATGGTTGCCTTGCTTTCTAATTTAGGAGGTGCTGATGCTATGAAGTTGATTGGCCCCGCTATGGGGGGGTGCTTGATGGCCACCTTCTTTGGAATTGTAGTTGCTAACGTCTTTATTCTTCCCATCGGCGATTCAATGGGAGAAAATGCTAAAGAGATTTATTTAAAAAATAGAATGATTCTTGAGGGAGTGCGCTTAGTTGTTGGAAAAACAAATCCTATTATAGTTGCAGAGAAATTGAATTCTTATTTATTGCCTAATGATAGATTGAATTGGAAAGAAGTTCTAGGATCAGAGGTGTAAGTCATGTCAGATCCAATTGGGCAGCCTGTCGTTTATCATAAAAAAAAGCATCGAAAGCCTCATCATGAGGAACATCATGAAGGGGAACCGTGGCTAGTTTCATATGCAGACATGATGACTCTTTTGTTCTGTTTTTTTGTTATCATGACTTCATTTGCTAATTTTGATCCAGTTGTCGTCACAAAAAAAAGTTCAGAAGTTGCCGATCATTTTCAAAAAGGGAAAGAAGCAGATATTGAAAAAGCTTTCCAGGGACTAGGTATTCAAATTGGAGGACATCCAAACCTGAAAGGAATTGCGAAATCGGAAATTAAAGAAGGTACTCTCGAGATCGTTTTTTCATCATCAATGATGTTTTCTCCTGGGGATGTTGAGATCAATAGTGAGTTTATGAAAAATCTCGATATTGTCATTTCCTTAATTAAAAATAGAAATCCTGATTATCGTATCATGGTAGAAGGTCACACTGACGACCTTCCGCTTTCTTTGGATCATCATTACCGCTCTAACTGGGAACTTGCCTCTGCCCGAGCGGCAACCGTCGTTGAGCGTTTTCTTTATTATAATTTTAAGCCAACACAAATGGTGTCAGTTGGTTTTGGAGACTCTCGTCCGGTTGCCCCCAATAAAGATAAATATGGTCAAAATATACCTGAAAATCAAGCACTCAATCGAAGAGTCGTTGTTAAGGTTTTAAAACCCTTGGGAAGTTCAAAGATGAAGCAATTGGGAATTGACACCTATTTTGAAGAGTCGGAAATATTAAAAAAATGATTAATTCTAGATTCTTTATTTTTGCAATTTTTATTTTTA